>JAICXV010000130.1 GCA_025934545.1 Verrucomicrobiia bacterium | reverse complement strand
TGGGCAATTTGCCCATCCCGGACCGTGGCCGATTCCAGCAGGATTCTCGCCGACTGTCGTGACCACAATTTTGCGCGCGACCGGCGGCACGACCAAGGCGGCTGACTTGACCCGAGTCCGTTTGTTACGTTTGGTGGGCGGCCAGGGTGTGGTTGAGGAAGTGAACGTGCAGGCGATTCTGGACGGCGTCGGTTTGCCCGGGGATCTGCCGCTCAATTCAGGCGACATTATTGTTATCCCTGCATTTGCCAACGTCGTTTACGTGACCGGGAGCGTGAAGAAGCCGGCAACCATGCCAATTTTGCCCGATGACGAATTGACTGCGTACACCTCCATCCTGCGCTGTGGTGGATTCGTGCGCTTTGCCAATCGCAGCAAGATTTTTGTGTTGCGTGATCGTGGGAATGGCGAAAAACAACGCATCGACGTCAACCTCAAACGCATTAACAAAGGCCTCGACAATGATGTCATTCTTGAACCGAAGGACATCATTGTTGTGCCGGAACGATTTTTTAGTTTCTAAGCCGCTGCCAGTCGCCGTGATATGAAAAACAAAAGCGTCTTTAAAATTAATGACGTGATCATGTACTTGGCCGTTGCGGTCGAGCACGTGAGGCTGATGCTGCTAATCCTCTGCCTTTCACTGACGGCTGGGCTGACCTATTATTGCTTTGCCCGTCCAGTCTATTATTCGCGCAATCTCATACGCGTCGATGTCGCCCAGGACATCATCGACAGCAACAGCGTCTTTCACGATGGCAACAAACAGTTTGTTTCCTCTTTGTTGCAATCACCGATGCTGACCGAGCGCGCCGCCAAAAAACTCGGCGTCAACGCCAGTTCGAAGGAGCTGGAATTGAATTGGATCAAGCGCATCAAAGTTTCGGCGAATATCGAAGGTATCCAATTGGAAGTCTGGCCGTATCAACATTCCTGGGCAAAAGATTTTCCGGAACAGTTGGTCAAGGAATACAAAGATTTCGTCGAACAACGCCGCATCGCGATGATGCAGGACGCATACGCCGCCTTCAACAACGAGATGGATGCGTTCAAAAAGAAGACCGCTCTCGATTCGGATGTCCGCCGCACCTACATGGAAACTGGTCGCGCATTTGAAGCCGTCAGAAGTACTCCTGCCGAGTTGCAATATATCAAGAAACGTCTGGAGCGGATGGATTTCGTGCGCGAAAAGTGCAATAGCGCGACCGATCCCGTCGCGAAGTTGACGTTCATGCACACATTGCTCGATTCGCCGAGCTCCAAGTATCAGGACCTCAATCCAAAAGTCGGAACTTCAATTCCAACATCCGATTCGATTAACGGCAGCGACACCATCATCCTTCCACGCGACCTTCCTGACACGATGCCAAATTGGCAACGACTCGATCGCCAGGCGCACTCGCTCCAACAGGAAATCGACAAGAAACGCGAGAGAGGATTTTTGCCCGGCCATCCCGAAATTCGCGAACGCGTCAAGAAACTCAAGCAAATCGACGACGAGTTGGATGCTGAATATGCGAACGAACAGCGCACGTTCAATTTTCAATATGATACTCTCGTCGCCACGCAGCATGAGTTGGAAAAACGCTTGCCGGTCTACGACGAACTCGCCCGCGCCAACGAGAAAGCCACGCAGGACTACGAACTTTCCACGCAAGGTGGCGCGCATTTGAAACGCGCTTTCGATTCCATTTTGAAACGCGTCAACAATTTCGACATGGCCGAAGGCCGCGACCGCATCAATGTCGATTACATCGGGCCTCTCGACCCGATCAAGAGCGACCCCGTTTCGCCCAACCGCATGAGAATTACCGGACTTTCGTTGGTCATCGGCATTGCCTTGGCCATCGCGATTCCGTTCCTCATCGCTTATCTCGACAACAGCGTTTCCGATGTGGAACAAGCCGAAGAACAGCTCGGTCTGCGCGGTCTCGGCGTCATCCCGCGTGTCGATGAAGCGGCTATCGCAAACATCCTCGTTTCCGGCGCCAGCAACAAACCGGCGGCGAAACCTGAATATCATTTGCTCGAAAACTTCCGCATCGTTCGCACCAACCTGATCATGCATTCGCAGGACCCGAACCTGCCGCAAGTTGTGCTGGTCACCAGCGCGATGCCGCAGGAAGGCAAGACGATGATTGCCGCGAACCTTGCGATGTCCTTTGCCAGCAAAGGTGAAAAAACAATTCTCGTCGACGGCGACTTGCGCCGTGGCCGTTTGCATCGCGTTTTCGGCGCGCAAAATAAGCCGGGCTTGAGCGACGTGCTTTCCAAATACAACACGATTGCTGACGCGTGCCGTCCGACTGGCAACGAAAACCTCACGCTCATGACGTGCGGCAAGCATTTGAACTGGGCTGCCGAACTGCTCGACAGCGCCGGCTTCGCCAAGATCGTTCAGGAACTGCGTGCCAATTATCAGCGCGTGATTATCGATTCGCCTCCCGTGCTCGGTCTTTCCGAAACGTCCATTATGCAACGTCACGCCGACGGTGTCGTCATGGTCATTTGGGCCAATCACACCCAGGTGCCGAACGTTAAGGATGCTATTCTGGCCTTGCAGACCAACGGCGCGAAATTCTCCGGCTTTGTTCTCAATCGCCTCGACTTCAACGCCTTTGCCAATCGCTACAAGTATTTCTACTACTCTCCGCGGTATTATAGCAACTACAAGGCTTTCGAAGCGACGCCCTCGGCCACCATCGAGAGTTGAACCTCGCCGTGACCTCGCCGTCGAAAGATGCAGTGCCGACGGTTTCGGCGGTGATTCCCTCATACAATTACGGCGCGTACGTCGGGAAGGCCATCGATTCGGTTCTTAAGCAAACGCATCCCAATGTCGAATGCATCGTCGTCGACGACGGTTCGACCGATAACACCCGCGAAGTGGTTGCGGCATACGGCGAACGTGTTCGTTACATTTACCAAAAAAACGCCGGATTGCCCGACGCCCGCAACACCGGCGTGAAAGCGGCGCTTGGAGAATTCGTGGGTTTCCTCGATTCGGATGATGAATGGGAACCGAATTTTGTCCAGGTCGCTTTGGATTATTTTAATAAACTGCCGCACGATTTTGGCGTCGTCGCCTGTCGCAGCACGCAAGTCGGTTCCGACGGCCAGCCCCTTGGATTAAAACGCCTTCTACCTGACGTCGACGAAGAGGTCGGGTTGACTGGTTTGATTTTTCGCACGCGGTTTTTTCCATCGGCGGTCGTCGCCCGTAAATCGGCGGTGGTCGAAGCCGGATATTTTGATCCGAATTACGTCTCCGAAGATCGCGATATGTGGATCCGGATCGCCGAACGCAATCGCGTTTTCATTCACGGCCAACGCCTCGTGCTCATTCGCAAACATCCAACGAACATGAGCAAGAACGCGGCGTCGATGAAGGAAAAGATCAAACGCACGATTATTAAATCGTATCGCGCCTATCCGAAGCTGCGTTGGAGAATTTTCTTTTGGCTGCACGTCTGGTCCTTTTTCTATTTCCAGTCGGGCTGGACCTACTACGACCAGGGCAAACGTCTGACAGCGATTGGCGAATTATTGAAGTCTCTTTTGCTGTGGCCCTTTTATACGAGGCCGCGCCTGGTCAACGAGCCGGCATTATTTCGTCTTCGCGCCCTTGCGCGCTTTATCCTGCGCAGCCCATCAACTTAGCGGCGATTTTTCCTTGTGCCACGGGGTCGTTCGCTCGTACGCATCGGCAATTTTCAAAATCGTTTCCTCACCGAACGGCTTTCCAATCAACTGCAAACCAATCGGCAACTGTGGATTTGCGGTAAATCCGCAAGGGATGCTGATTCCCGGAATTCCCGCGAGGTTGGCCGAAATCGTGAAAATATCGGAAAGATACATCTGCAACGGATCGTCAGCCTTCTCACCGATCTTGAACGCCGGGGTAGGGGACGTCGGCGTGACAATCGCGTCAACTTTTTGAAATGCGTTTAGAAAATCCTGACGGATGAGCGTCCGAACTTTTTGCGCCCGCACGTAGAAGGCATCATGAAACCCGCTGCTCAGTACGTATGTGCCGAGGATGATGCGCCGTTTGACCTCCGCGCCAAAACCAGCTCCACGGGTTTTGCAATAAAGTTCAATCGGGTCCGCCCCTTCAACGCGCGCGCAGTACCGAATGCCATCGAATCGCGCGAGATTCGCGCTCGCCTCAGCTGTGGCCACGATGTAATACGTCGCGACCGCATATTCGGTGTGCGGTAAAGAAACCTCGACGATTTCCGCGCCTAGTTTCTCCAGATGTTTTACCGCATTTTGCACCGCGCTGTTCACTGCCGCATCGAGCCCGCCGACAGCGTATTCTTTGGCGATGCCAATCTTCAGCCCTTTGATATCGCCGGTCAGCGCCGCTGTGTAATCCGGCACCGGCTCGGGAATAATTGTCGAATCGCACGGGTCGTAGCCACTAATTGCATTGAGTATCAACGCGGAGTCGCGCACCGTTTTTGAGAACGGCCCGATCTGGTCGAGCGACGACGCGAAGGCAACCAGACCGTAACGCGACACGCGGCCATACGTCGGTTTCAATCCAACGCATCCGCACAATGCCGCGGGTTGGCGGATCGAACCGCCGGTGTCCGTGCCGAGCGTCCCGATACATTCATCCGCCGCGACCGCGACAGCCGAGCCGCCGGATGAACCGCCGGGGATCCGCGTGGTGTCCCATGGATTGGACGCGGGACCGAATCCAGAATTTTCCGTCGAACTTCCCATGGCAAACTCGTCCATGTTCAAACGCCCAAAAATTATCGCGCCAGCCTCGCGCAATTTCGAAACCGCCGTCGCGTCGTAGAGCGATGTGAACGAACCCAAAATCTTCGATCCGCAATTGAGCGGATGGTCTTTGACTGCCAGCACGTCCTTCATCCCGACGGGAATTCCGAGCAACGGTTTTCGCGCACCAGCCGCCAGCGCTTTGTCCGCGACATCAGCCTGTGCCAGCGCATCCGCGCCATTGTAACTAATAAAAGCGTGCAACTTGCCCTCGACACGCTGGATTTGATCGAGGCACGCCTGCATAACTTCGCGTGCGCTCACCTCGCGCCTGGCGAGCTTTTGCGACAATTCGGAAATGGTGAGTCGATTCAACATGCGTTACTCGACAATTTTCGGAACGACAAACAGACCATTCGCCTTAGCGGGCGCATTCCGCAATGCGTCTTCGTTCGAAAGGGAAGGGCGCACTTCATCTTTGCGGAAAACATTGACCAGCGGCACGGCATGCGCCGTCGGTTCGATGTGACTGACATCGAGCTGATTCAGTTTTTCAATGTATCCCAAAATATTTTTAAGCTGCGCGCCGAATTTTTGCTCTTCCTCAGCGGTCAGCGAAATGCGCGCGAGATGCGCCACATATTTAACATCAACTTCGGTAGGCATGTCCGTTAATTAAGAGTTAAGAAGAATCAATTAAGAAGGAAAATTTCCTATTCCTCGTCAAATTTACGTTTAACCAATGCTTCCAGTTCGTCCAGCGCTTCATTGGCATCGGGTCCTTCGCAAATAACGACAATCGTGCTGCCCGGGCCGGCGGCCAGCATCATCAAGCCCATGATGCTTTTGCCATTCACTCTTTCTCCGTCCTTTTCCACGAAGCAATCAGATTGAAAGCGATTCGCCGTTTTGACGAACATCGCCGCCGGACGCGCATGAATGCCGAGCTTGTTGATAATGACAAACTCGCGCTTATGCGTTTTTCCGCCGCCGGGTTTTTTGGCCGTGCTCATCAAATTTGTGTATTGCCGGCCATTTGCGCAACCAACCGGTCATTCAATTCTTTGGCGGGATTATATCCTGAAGCCTTCAACTTCGTCTGGAACGCCGCGACTTCAATCAACCGCGCCAAATCGCGACCGGGCCGCACCGGTAAAGTAATATGCGGAATATCCACGCCCAAAATTTTCACATACTCCTGGTCCATCCCCACGCGATCGACGTCGGGCACATCGTTCCATGTTTTCAAAGTAACCACCAAATCGACACGCTTTTCTTTACGGATACTTTTCACGCCGAACATCGACGCGACATTGATAATACCAATGCCGCGGACTTCCATATGATTCCGCGTCAACTCAGCGCTCGTGCCCATCACCTCGCGGCCGTCGATCAACGTCACGCGCGTGATATCGTCGGAGACAAGACTGTAACCACGTTCGATCAATGCCAGAACACTTTCACTTTTGCCGATGCCGCTTTCGCCGCGGATGATCACGCCGACGCCGAGAATATCGACCATGCTGCCCATTTCCGTGCCGCGCGGCGCAAAGAGCATTTCCAGCGCGAGTGTCGCGAGATTGATGAACTTCATCGTGATCATCGGCGTGATGAAGATCGGCGTCGCCTGTTCCTCGGCCGCTTTCAAAAACGGTTTGTCCGGATGCAAATTTCGCGAAAAAACCACTCCCGGCACCTTGTGCTCGAACAAAAGTCCGTAGCGTTGCTGGCGCTCTGCTGGCGTTAGGGTCTTGAGAAAGTAAGCCTCGGCATTGCCGATAACCTGGATGCGTTTGTTGGCGAAATATCGCGTGAAGCCCGCGAGCGCGAGACCAGGCCGATTAACCGTCGGTTCGCGAATGATGCGCTTCTTCAGCCCCGTCGCCCCAGCCACAAGCTTCAGCTCGAGGCTGCGTGCTTGCTCCGTATAAAAACGCTCAACCGTTA
>JAICXV010000008.1 GCA_025934545.1 Verrucomicrobiia bacterium | reverse complement strand
TCAGCGCAAAAAAATTGCCCCTCGAAAGAGGGGCAAATGAAATACAAAACTTCCTGTGCAAGCGCCAAGCTGCATCAAACCTGAACCACCGCGAGCGCTTTACAGCGTTTTACGGGTTAGGCGGACCCGGATCCACCATCGAAGGCGGTTGCGGGTTCGGCGGACCGGGATCTGCGATCGCCGCTATTTGCACGGCAACTACAGCCAGCAATAAAATTAAGACCTGCTTCATTGCGATGAAATTAAACTATTCGGCATTCTTGTCAATAGCAATGTGACGGGGGCGGATCAGAGGGTGGACAGCCAAAACAACCCTGTTGATGCGTTCTATCGTCTTGCCTGCCGTCACCCACGTGATAAGAATCGAGCGCTTTGACATTGCGCCCCCGCATTTTCATTTCCGCTGTCAGCAAAGAGCTGAAAAGCGCACGTCAACTGGTTTCCCATACCCTTCAATTTATGGGATACGAACCCGTGTGGCAGGATATTTTCGGCACCGAACAGGGTGACTTACGCGCGATGCTGCGGGAAAAGATTGATGGATGCAGTGGCGTCTTCCAATTGGTTGGCAAATATTATGGGGCGGAACCGCCCACGCCCGACGAGCAATTTGGACGCTCGAGTTATACGCAATACGAAGCGCTCTACGCCAAACAACGCGGCAAGAAGGTCTGGTATATTTTTTTGGATGATTTCTCCCCTGACAGCACTATCACCGAGCCTGAGGAATTAACGGCCATCCAAACAATTTACCGCAACCGGCTGCAATCCGAATCTCATCTTTATCATGCGGTCACCACCCGTGAGGCTTTAGAAGCGAGTGTTTTAAAACTACGTGATGACTTAAGCCATTTGCGCCGCGGAGTCAAACAATGGGCTGCTGCCGTTGCAGTTTTGTTGGTCGTTCTGG
Source organism: Verrucomicrobiia bacterium (assembly GCA_025934545.1). Lineage (GTDB taxonomy): Bacteria > Verrucomicrobiota > Verrucomicrobiia > Limisphaerales > Palsa-1400 > JAICXV01. The sequence goes on along the minus strand of JAICXV010000008.1, from coordinate 11,015 downwards.
TAGGCGCGGTGATTTGGTTGACGACCGGTCAGGGGCAGACAAACAAAAATTTGGCCGAGATGAAGGAAGAGATGGCCAAGTTGCGGCAAGGTGTCTCACAATTTGCGGAGGTCCAGGCCAGAGTGCGACAGGAACGTCCACTGCAAAATGCGGCCAAGGGCGAGCAAAGCGAAGTGCAACAGCACACGTACGAAGAGTTGGCCAAAGGACTTGGGCTCGACCCCGCCGTCTTGGAGAAAAAATTGCCACAGCTAGCGCAAGAGTTGAAAACGGCCAGCAACACGTCAACTTATGAGCGTGCCAACGCCTCTTACGTCGCTGCGAATTATAGTGAAGCCGAACGGCTGGCCCTGAAAGCTGCCGATGAAGCCCAGCAACCCACGCCGCCGAAAACTACAGATGCCATTAAGGCCTACGAACTCGCCGGTAATTCGGCGATCGCGCGCGTCGAGTATGCGGATGCAATTGAACATTTTCGTTCTGGCGCGCAATTGATCGATCGCGCGAACGACCATCTCGGATGGGCCCGGCAACAACAGAACATCGCCTTTGTGCTTATTGAACAAGGCAGCTACGTCAAAGCTGAAGAAACATATCGCGCCGCGTTGGATGAATACGCGCGCGCGCATCGCGGCGAAGAAGACAAGGACGTTCTGGCACTTCGCAACGGACTGGCCATCGCGCTTCGCTTCCAGGGCAAATACGCTGAAGCAGAAGCAGAGGATCGTCGGGTTATCGCAATAGAAGAGAAAGTGCTTGGGCCTGAAAATCGCGAGACCTTAATGAGCCGAATGCATCTGGGAACGACCTTGGTTTATCAAGGCAAATACGCTGAAGCAGAACGCGAGTATCGCGCTGTCGCCAAGCTCGAAGCAAAAGTGTTCGGCCCGGAACATCCAGAAACGTTAAGATGCCGTCTCGGTGTGGCCAATGCGCTCTGGTATCAGGCTAAGTACGCCGACGCAGAAATCGAGTACAGCGAAGTTGTCAGGCTGGAAGAGAAAGTTCTCGGCCCCGAACATCCGAAGACACTCATTGCGCGACATAATCTGGCCGACGCACATCTTTCCCAAAACAAGAACGTCGAAGCGGAAGCGGAGTTTCGCACAGTCATCAAACTGCGCGACAAGGTCCTGGGCCCGGAGCACCCTGACACGCTTAATTCGCGCATGGACCTTGGAACAGCCCTTCGCAACCAGGGCAAATATGCTGAAGCAGAAAATGAGTATCGCACTGTCGTAAGACTTGAAGAGAAAGTACTGGGCCCGACGCATCCTGAGACGCTCCGGACGTGCTATAATCTCGCCTTGTGCCTCAAGGCGGAAAACAAGTTTGATGAAGCCCGAATGTTTGCCGAACGGGCAGCAGAGGACGGCAGCAAGATTTTGGCAGCCAACCATCCCGATGTTCTAAAGTATGAAAAACTTTGGAAGGAGTTGCTAGCGACCAACCCACCCCGGCAGCTTTGAGACAGATAACAATCAAACTGGAACAAGAAATTAAAGCGCTGTCAATTTAGTGTACGTAGAAACGAGATGATGGATTTGATATCGGAGTCGTTGAATTTCTCGGTAAAGGCGGTCATCTCGCCTTTGACGCCGTTACGGATTCGGCGCGTGATGAAGTCGTCCGAGCGTTTTAATTTATGAAGGTCTGGGCCTTCATCGCCATGGGCGTCGTCGGCGTGGCAGTGGGCGCAATTTTTCAAAAACAATGATCGTCCTCTCGTAACGGAATTGGTCTGCGCGGGTGCGACCAAGACAGGTTTCGATGCTTTGCCAACTGAAACCGGGATGACGAACGAAGATTGCAATGAACCTGCGCGAGCACAGCTAGCGATGTTTCCGAGCGACACACAAACGATTGCAATCCTCAAAGCTCTAAACATAGAGGCATTGTCCCTCAAGCCAGGGTAACGTCGACGACAGCGAGCGCGCCTTTGGTTTCCGTGTAATCGACTTCTGTGATGCCGATGAAGTCGCGGAGTTTGCCGGCGTCAACTTTCATCGGGCCCGGCTTCGGTGCTTTGCCCGGTTCGGGTTGCGGGAACGCGGTGGACATGGCGGTGTGGAAAGTCATTTTGCCTTCGACCTTGCGCATCGTTTGATGAATGTGCCCGTTGAGAACAGTGACGGAGCCGAAACGCTTCAGATAACTGAGAGCCTGCGCGCCATCGCTTGTCCCCCACCCCCACTGCGGATAAACCGTCCAGAGCGGGATGTGGGCGAACAAGACGATGGGCGTGTCGGCAGAGCGGTTGTTGAGATCAGATTGCAACCACGCGAGTTGCTCATCGCCGAGAATTCCAAGCCCGTTTTCTTTGATGTCCATGACGTTGACGAGGCCGATGAAGTGGACGCCTTTATGGTCAAAGCTATACCAACCCGCGCCCTTCGTGCCTTTGCCGAAACGTTCGCGATAACGTTTGCCGTTGTCGCCGATGACGTCGTGTTCGCCCGGAACGTACAAGACCTGGGACGTTTTCAAACCTTTGAGCAGTTGGTCAAGCGTGTCGAATTCCTCCGCTTCCGACAGGTGAGTGAGATCGCCCGTGTGCAGGACAAAATCGGGTGGCACGGGTAAGGCATTGATGCGAGCGATAGCTTCTTTCAACGTGCCGGTGACGTTTTTGTTGGCGTCTTTATTGAAGCCGATGTGCGAGTCGCTGATTTTCACGAAGCTGAAGCTGCCACGCAGCGGCTCCGCAGCGCCGGCGCGATTAGGCAATGCGGTCGAGCCGAGAATTCCGCCCGCAACAGTCCAAACCATACCGGTGCCGGCCCAAGCCATACATTCCAGAAAACCGCGGCGGTCGAGGCCGTCGTTGTTACCGTCGTGTTTGAGAGTTTTGTTCTGAAAAAATTTGTTTTTTGCGTTCATGTTGTGACTTTTTGATTCGTCGTTTCATGAGTCCAGACCGGCGGCAGGGAAAAATATTTCCGCGGGAATAAAATCGCGGTGAGGCCAGTCATATATAGACTGAAGTTGAGATATGAGCGGCGACGACCGGGATATGGATTTTGAGCAGGTGGTGATGCCGCACCTCGATGCCGCGTTCAACCTGGCCCGCTGGCTGGCGCGCGACGATCACGACGCCGAAGACATCGTGCAGGAAGCGTATCTCCGGGCGTTCCGTTTTTTCGGCGGCTTTCGCGGCGGAAACAGCCGGACGTGGTTGCTGACCATCGTCCGCAACACCGCATACACATGGCTGAAAAAGAATCGGCCTCGTGCCGTGGTGGCGATTCCTGACGAGCAATTGGCGGAAATCGAAGATGTCGCGAAACCGATGGATGAAGAGATTTTTGCGAAGGCGGATTCTGCGACGGTGCGCACGGCGTTGGAACAGTTGCCGACGGAATTTCGCGAAGCGCTGGTGCTGCGTGAATTGGAAGGGTTTTCCTACAAAGAAATCGCGGACGTCGCGAATGTGCCAATCGGCACGGTCATGTCACGAATCGCGCGCGCTCGAAAACAACTTCAACAATGTCTCAACGCACGAGGTGAAAAATGAATTGCAATGAAACAACTCCATTGTTGAACGCCTACGCCGACGGCGAATTGGATCTGGTGCGCAGTCTGGATGTACAACGGCACGTCGAATCCTGTGCGCAATGCGGGCCTACGGTAAAAACCATCCACTCGATGAGCGCGATGTTGCAGCGCAATGAATTGACGTATGACGCGCCGGGCGCATTGCGGACGCGTGTCCGTGCGAAAATCCGCGAGAGGGCTGAACAGCAAAACACAAAGAAAGTTTGGCCGTGGCAATTGATCGCGTTCGGCGCGACGGCAGTCGCGGCGTTGGTGCTCGTGCTGCGACCCGGAATTTCAAACCAGCAACGCTTGACCGAAGAGGCCGTTTCGGACCATATCCGTTCGCTCGCGCCCGGACATTTGACCGACGTCGCTTCGACCGATCAGCACACGGTAAAGCCGTGGTTCAATGGCAAAATTGATTTCGCGCCTGATGTGAAAGATTTCACTGAGCAGGGATTTCCGCTCATTGGCGGCAGGCTGGACTATTTAGGTGAACAACCGGCGGCAGCGCTGGTGTATGGGCGCAACAAACATTTTATCAACGTTCTGATTTCGCCGACGCATCACCGGGTTCGCGACAGCAACGAAAATCACCGCGGGTTCAACATCCTAACGCGCACAGCAAACGGCATGCAGTATTTTGTCGTGTCGGATTTAAACGAGAAAGAGCTGACCCAGTTTGCGGAATTGCTGCTGCAGGCTGCGAAGCGATGACGTTATCTCGTCTTCAGATAATATGTCACTGGCGAGCTCTGCGCGCTGTTTCCCGCGGAATCAGTGGCAACTGCGGTGAAACTATTTCTGCCCGGCACAAGCGTAACGTGGGCGGAAAACATTTTCATATTCGGCGTCGATCCCGATAAAGCAGCCGTGGCCGGTGGCTGCGCGTTGGTCGGGAAAGTCCAAATCAAACTGACGTTCGTGATCAAACCGCTATCCCAGGCGCGGCCGAAGATATCCAATTCGGGCGCGATGTTCGTTTCGCCGGCGACATGCACGCCATTAGTGAACAAACTGCCTCGCGCGGGACGCAAAATCGCCACAATCGGTTTGTTCGTATCCGGACTGACGACAAGATTGCCGCGCATCAAACCAGTCATGGCGCTGCTGCCAAAAGCGCCGTTGACGACGCATTGGTAATGACCGGTATCACCCGATTGCACGTTCGTTTGGGTCAGCACATTTTTCGTCGCGCCCGCGATGTCGTTGCCCTGGAAATTCCATTGATAGGTCAACGGCGCGCTGCCCACTGCGAGCGCGTGGAAGGTCACGTTATTGCCGGCAATTCGCGTTTGGCTGATTGGCTGAAGAACAAACCGCGGCGCAACGTAAAACATCACTTTGCCGACGAGACTGGTGATGACATTTGGCGGCGTGGAGGAATCAGTCACCACTACGTAATAACCCGGCGACATATTGGTGGCGACATGTTCGATACAACTCGTGGCGACCTGATTGATCAGCTTCGTTCCGCTCACACCATTGTTGCGCGTGGAATACCATTGATACTTCAACGGCGCTTGGCCGCCCGAGGCCGCTGCGCTAAAGGTCACGTTGCCGCCAAGGGGCGCAGGTTCATTGACCGGCTGTGAATCAAACGCCAGGGAATGGACGACGTTGAAATGGAAAACCAATTGGCCGGCTGCCGAAGAATAGCCGCCGACAACATAATAATACGTGACACCGGCCGTGACAGGGTGCGTTAAAAGCGAGGTGAGGTTGCCGCCGCCGTCGTCATTGCAGCCGACGTGTGTTAACGCATCGCACGAACCGGAATAGACTCCGAGCACTGTGTCAAAACTGCTGCCAATTGTATCGACCGTAACCACGCCGTCAGCAGGCGCAGTCCATTTGTACCAAACGGCATTGCCGAACTCGAATGCGCACGAAGGTGTCGGATCGCCCGTGCTCGTCGCGAGCAAAGTGGATTGGATGTTCGTGTAATTTTCGACTTCAATGGAAAGCGCGCCGGAACAGTCATCATTGGGCGGGCTACCATTGACAATCAGCACGGCGTTTGAACTCGTGGTTGCACCCACAGAATTGCTGACGACGACGTTATAGGTGCCGGAATCGGCTCCAGTTACACTATTCAATGTCAACGTCGAAGCCGTTTGCCCTGCAATCGGCGTATCGTTGAAGTTCCATTGATAATTCAACGTCGTCAGTCCGGTTGCTGTGACCGAAAATGTAACGGTGTCACCTTGATTCGCGGTTTGGCTTTCCGGCTGCGCATTAATGACCGGCGCGCCAAGAACTAAAAGCGTGAACTCGCGATTTTGCACGATGCCACTGGTTTTGTTGGTGAACGAAACCGTCGCGATATACGTCCCTTCCGCGAGCGTGTAAGCCGCTGGAGTAAGGCCGACAATCGTCTGACTGCTCGCCCCCGCTGAAATTGTTCCGCTGGCTGACGACAACGACAGCCATGACGCATCGCTTGATGCCTGCCAGTTCAACGACGCCGAACTGGAATTCGTCAATGTGAAGGTCTGGCTCGATGCATCGTACGGTCCGCCCACGGGACCGTTTGCCGTAAAACCGCTGGCCGGTGAAATCAACAACACGTCGGGCGGGCCGGCCAACGCGTCGATGAGTCCGCTCGTCGGCGTTCCCCAACCGGTGCAAAGGTCGTACCCGGGTACAGCGTAAAACTGGTTCGGACTGCCGCTGCTGGTGTTGTTGCCCGTCGTAATGTCATGGAAGGCGCGGGCAAAGCCTGCACTTTTGCCGATTGCATAAACAGCGGGGTTGATAAATCCGACCGGTGGTTGCGAATTCGCATCAGCCTGCTGATTGATCAACGCTGTCAATCCCGCCCACAGCGGCGCCGCGCAACTGGTGCCGCCGAAAACATCCGACGAACCGTTGTCGTAATTCACGTAAACATTATCCGCCGTCAACGCAACGTCCGGAATATTGCGGAACTGTGTCGAGCCGCCGTTCTTGGTCATGCTGATACCCTGTTGATAGGCGGGCAAAGGATACGTTTCGCTGATGCCGCCGCTGCTGCCCGTTCCCCCGCCCCAGTTCCAAACTGTTTCGGAAATATACGAGCCGCTCGAACTGGTCGTCAGCGTCGTGCCGCCAACTTGCACGATGTTCGTGCTCTCCGATGGAAAATCGATCGCGCCGGTAAACGCGTCGTTATCGCCGCTGGCGTTGAAGAAGGTCTGGCCTTGCGCGGCCATTTGTTTGAAAATCTCTTCGCACGTCGGATCAGGGCCGCCACCGCCCCACGAGCAACTTAATTGTTTGGCCAGATTGTCATTAGCCATTGCACTGAGCAAATCCGGCCATGGACTGGGATTCGGCGCTTCGTAAACGTAAATGCGCGAAAGACCCGGTGCCATCGCCACGGACATTTCGATGTCCAAAGACACTTCGCCGTTGCCATCCGTTGGCGAAATGACACCGCCGTCCACCGGCACAATCGTCATTGGCACACGCGGCAAACCGGTGTGACTTTCATACGCGCTGATGTCGTTGGCGTAAAAACCGTCAAACTGAAGCAACGCGATCGTCTGCCCTCTGCCGTCGAGGACCGTGCCGGGAACGTAAGCCTTGCGAAAATCGTTGCCCCAATACGCACCGCCCGGGCCGGAGCCGGTGCGCGGCGTCACCTCCGGCGTGTTCGCGGCTTTAACGTGATATTTCGGATGCGGCAAAGAATAATTGTTCAAACCCGTGATGTGAATGATGGGTAACGTAACATCGACGGTCGGGTCTGCGTCCGGCGCAAAAAAAGTCCGGTGTTCCGTCGGATGGTTGAACACCTGCAACGTCACGCCAAAAGCATTTTCGACATCGCCCGCCGCGCCTTCGACATCCAGAACGACGCGGTTACGATGTTGATGCGTGATGCGGAGGTGATGCGCTTTGGCAAAATCTTTGACCGCATCGTAATCATCCTTTGTTGGACCGAATTTTTCGGCAAATTCCTGCGGCGAAATAAACCGCCGGAAATTCGGGCTATTCGGGTCCTGCAAACTTTCGATAAAAGCATCGAGTTCCGCTTGCTTTCGCAGAGGCAGGCCAATGGCGAGCTGGAGCTTGTGATCCGCAGCGAGCCGGCCAGTGGGACGCAGTCGCGCCACCGCCGCAGGAACGTGCTGAGACAACCGAACTTTATCGGCGGCAAAGATAGGCAATGCGAACAGAAAACCCGCGAAGGCCAGCAAAAAAGCAAAATGAGATTGTCGCATTGTAAATGGGAATACCACTTTCCTCGAAGCAGCGCTTAATGATGATGCAAAAATCGTGCCGTTCGGTCAATGCTAGGCCATGCTAATGACAGGATGTCGGTGAGCGAAAAAGTGTCCAGGATTGATACACGCGCGAGCAAGCGTGTCGCTATCGTCGGCGGCGGCGCCGCGGGCTTTTTTGCGGCGATTACGGCTGCGGAAAGCAATCGCGAATTGCACGTCACCGTGCTGGAAAAGACCGCGCACTTTTTGTCGAAGGTCCGCATTTCCGGGGGCGGCCGGTGCAATGTGACCAATCGAATTTCCGAACCAAAGGAACTGAGCCAAAATTATCCGCGCGGAAAAGCGGCGTTGATCGCGCCGTTTCATACCTTCACGTCGCAACAGACTATGGACTGGTTTGAAGCGCGTGGAGTAAGATTGAAAATTGAACCTGACGGCCGGGTATTTCCAACGACCGATTCTTCGCAAACGATTATCGACTGTCTGATGCAATCAGCGCAACGCGCCGGGATCGAGTTGCGGACCAATTGCGATGTCCGCAACGTGACGAAATCAGCCGGCGGGTTTGAATTGGAGATCGGCGCCGGTGAAACAATTCGTTGCGATAAATTAATGCTCGCCACCGGTGGTTGCCGAACGCCGGCCGCCGGTCAACTGGCAGTCGCTCTGGGTCATACGTTAGAGCCGCCCGTTCCGTCTCTGTTCACTTTTCATGTGGCGGTTCCATGGCTGCGCGATCTCGCCGGCATCTCCGTGCCAAAGGTTCAGGTCGCGGTTTCAACCGCCAAACTGAAAGAGGAAGGCCCGATGTTGATAACGCATTCCGGTCTCAGCGGGCCGGTTATCTTACGCTTATCCGCCTGGGGTGCGCGGGCTCTCCATGCTTCGAACTACAAATTCAATCTTCTCGTCAATTGGTTGCCGCACTTAAAAGAAGAATCGCTCGCCCAACAATTCGACCTTCAGCGCAAAAACTCGCCGTCGCGCCTCGTTGTGAATTCACCAATTGCGCCACTCGCCGCCCGCTTGTGGGAAGCGCTCGTCCTGGCCAGCGATGTCCCGCGTGAAACGCGCTGGGCCGACTTATCGAGCAGCTTCCGCCATCGATTGATCCAGCAACTCACGCGCATGGAATTTTCGGTGAGCGGCAAAAGCTTGAATGCCGACGAATTTGTCACGTGCGGCGGCGTGCGCTTGAGCGAAGTGAATTTCAAAACCATGGAAAGCAGGCTTTGCCCCGGCCTTTATTTCGGCGGTGAGCTACTGGATATCGACGGCATCACCGGCGGTTTCAATTTTCAGTCCGCGTGGACGACCGGCTGGCTCGCTGGTCGCGCCATCGCCTCATCTTGATCAACTCCAGCGCGGCAACGTATCTAAAAATTCCGGACACGCCCCTTGAATGAACGCGTTGTTTTCGTCAATGCGTTTGGCCGCAACGACGCGGCAACGAACAATGCCGTAGATGGGCGACGCCAGCAAAAGAAGAAACGCAGGCAGGACAAGCCACCCACTGTCGAAAACCGCCGCGAGGGTAAAACAGATAATCGATCCAACGAACAATCCCCAGGCGACGAACAACCCGTTACGCCGTTTCTGACGATGTTCAGGGCACAGGCCCACGGCGACCGTTGCTTTTTTGGAAACCATCGACGCAACAATCGCGTAGATGATTAAATTCAGCATAATCAAAAAATACCATCCGGGCGGATGCCACGACAATTTTCGCGTCAGCCGAAACCCGTTCGTCGGCGCGTTGCATTTGATGCAACGGTCGGGCAGCGTCGCTTGCCGTGTCGTGACCAGCAACTTATCGTCGCGCCAAATCCCGCTTTGAATTGCGGTCACCCCTTCCTTCAAACGTTGCACCACAATCGGCTTGCACCCTGCGCACACCGCCGCGTTCTGGATCATCACAACGTCGCCCGGCGCGAACGGCTTGTGACATTCACTGCAAATAACTGAGGCGGTTGGTAACGGCGGGGGCATTTGGGATTCCATGAACCGATTTTGTAAATCTGAGGGCAAAAGTCAAACCAAAGACCGCGCATTCAATGCGTGAACTTTGCGCAAACGGCGTGAGAATTCGAACGATCCTATTGTCAACTGCACACGGTTGCGGCGCATTCGGCCGTCGGATCGGGTTGGCAAAGGTTATGCTAGGTATTTGACATCACCTCAAAACGCTATGCCGACGTACCGATATGTGGCGATGGACGTGAGAGGAGTGGAGGAGACAGGGACGCTCGACGCGACCGATCAAAGCGAAGCCATTTCGCGAATCAAGGAAATGCACCTTTTCCCGACACGCGTCACCGAACGCCGTGCCGAATCCAAATCCAGCGCCGCACGTTCACCATTAAAAGATTTCCACGGAGGTGGAAGGTTCAGGAACAAAAGAGGCGGCAAAAAGCTCGGCCTGCAAATGAACGTCGCGATTCCCGGGTTCAGGAATCGGGTTCCCAATAAAGCACTGGGGTTGTTTACGGCGGAATTGGCGACGTTATTGCAGGCCGGGTTGCCGCTCCTGCGCGGATTGCGTGTCCTCGAAAAACAAGAGCAGTCGGCCAACCTCAAACGAATCATCGGCGAACTTTCACTCTCAATTGAAGGCGGCAGCACACTATCCGAAGCGCTTTCCGCACATCCAAAAGTTTTCAACCGCCTCTTCGTCAACATGGTCAAAGCGGGCGAACTTGGCGGCGTGCTCGAAGTCACGTTGACGCGACTTTCTGAGTTCATGGAAAAGGCGCACAAGATCCGCGGGAAAGTGAAAGCAGCGATGTATTATCCGGCTGCGGTCATGGTCGTCGCCGTTGCCATTATGGGGTTGTTGATGCTCTTTGTCGTGCCGCAATTCAAAAAGGTATTTATCGATCTCGCAGACGGACGTCCGCTCCCGGGTTTTACCCTCATTGTCCTCGCCATTAGCGAATCCGTTAAATCCCATTTTCTCAGCGTGGCCGCGGCGATGATTGCAATTTTGGTCGCGCTGAAAGTTTTTATTACAACACGCGTGGGTCGAAAACTTTTCGACCAATTTAAACTCGCCGCTCCTGTACTCGGACCAGTCGTCAAAAAGGTCGCCATCTCACGCTTCACGCGCACGCTCGGCACGTTGGTCAGTAGTGGCGTCCCCATTCTCCAGGCGTTAACGATTGTTAAAGAAACCGCCGGTAACGTCATCGTGGGTCGCGCGGTCGAGAACGTTCACCACAGCGTTAAAGAAGGTGAAACGATCACCGCGCCGTTGGAAGCGGCCAATTT
>JAICXV010000643.1 GCA_025934545.1 Verrucomicrobiia bacterium | reverse complement strand
GAGCGGATCGAGCGCGAGATGTCGTGTGGCGATGCCGTTTTGATTCGACAGGACTTTTCTAAGGATGGCGCGCGAACGAGGAGTGAGGTCACCGAATTGTTTCGAGGATTGGAGCGCGTCCCAGCACTGGGCTTGCGTGTAGCGATTAGCGGGCGTTGCCGTGCCCAATCCGGTGATGAACATACGTCAAACTATCTTACGCGCCGCGGGAACGCCAGCGGGCGCGCGTGAACTGCATAAATAAGATGTTTCGATGTTGGCCGCTGTTCCCGTGTTAGGGGTCGTTTTTCTGAAACTGCGGCAACTTCGGCAACCAGTAGGCGAGAATCGTTCCAGCAATCAGCGCAACTAAATAGCCGTAAGGCAATAGACATGCCATCAAGCCGGTAAGGATAACGAGAAAGAAAGTAAGGCGCTCTTGAGTCATATCGCGAACCAGTAGCATTAAGGCCGCTGCTTCGAATGCCAAAATGACACCGAGGATCGGCATCGGGAAAACGTGAAAAACATTCTCGAAGCCGCTGCTGAAAAACAGCCCGACAATCAAATACATGCTGCCGTAGATAATGACCGACATACCGGTGCGAGCGCCAAACGCATAGTGTCCCGCCAATCCGCCTGAACCATGGCAAGTCGGTACACCGCCGAAAAACGGGTTGACCAGATTCATGAAGGAATAAGTGAGGCCAATTTTCGTGAGTGATGGCGCTTTGGACGGAAACAAATCCTCGGCAGTCCGTCGCGCGCCAAGAACGGAATTGCCGATGGAGAGTGGGACTTGTGGAAGCGCGAGAAGTAAAAAGCCCGCCCAGATGTCGTTCCAGGCGGGGACGTGAATGTGAGGCAAGGCCAGGCCGACAGCGCTTTGGACACCGCTTAAATCTTTAAATGCGAACGCATAGACGAACCCGAGAGCAATGATGAACAGCGCCGCAGGATAGCGTCGATTGCTATAGAACAATAAAGCGATGGCTGCGGCAATTGCGGCAAGAACGTAACCCGGTGCGTGTTCTCTCGGCACGTAATCTTTAAGCGCGAGGGTTGCGAGCTGTAGGCCGAGGCCAAATTGAATTCCGCGAACCACGACTTTTGGAATAACGCGCCCAAGCCATGCAACGAGGCCAGTGATTGAAAGCAGCAGCATGATGCAGCCGATAGCGAGACCTCCGCCGTATAGAACATTCGGCGCTAATTTTTGGGTAATGACGATGACGGCGACAGCTTTGAGCGGCTGTGCAGGCATCGGCATGCCGTAGAACAGGCCGGTGAAAACTTGCATGCACCCGAACATGATCAGCACCGTGGCAGCGTCGAGGTGCGCGGCGAGAATCATGCCGACGACGAGCGGCAAATCGGTGCCGATGTCGCCAAAGGCTCCTGCGAGTTCGTTGCGGTCGAAACGGATGCGCGGATAAGTTTCGGCCGGCGATGGGTTCATTTCTTTTCGACGGCGCGATAGTGCAACACTTTGACTTTTTCGAGAGTCACCATGCCTCCGCCCATCATCGTTTGGAGAGTTGGAAGGAAACTGTTGATCTTTTCTTCGCTGTCGACGAGTTCGATAACAATGGGCAAATCCATGGAGAGGCGAAGAATTTTTGCGGTGTGCAAATGGCTGGATGCTCCAAAACCCATGGGGCCGCGCAGCACGGTCGCTCCAGCGAGATGCAGTTCGCGGGCCTTGAGAACGATGGCTTCGTAGAGTGGTTGGTGATCGAATTTATCGCTTTCGCCGACAAAAATTCGCAGGAGCAGAGCGTCTTGAGGAATTTCCATATCAACTTCCTTTCATCGAATTTATTTGCAGCGCCAGCACGTGGCCGACCCAGACGGCGACCAGACAAAGCGCGACTGACAAGAGCACATTTGCACCGGCGCGCAGCCATTCACCATCATTTGCGAGATTCAGTGTTTGGAGGCTAAAGGAGGAAAACGTCGTATAGCCGCCGCAAATGCCGATCATAAAGAACTGACGCCAAATTGGCGGCACAAGCAAACGACCTTCGCTGCCGGTGGCCGTAAAGAAAAGGCCGATGACAAAGCAGCCGGTGATGTTGACGATAATGGTTCCCCAGGGAAACGTTTCGCCCCACACGCGGGCAATCAGGCCGGAAAACCAGTAGCGCATTACACTTCCGATGGCGCCACCGAGAGCGATTGTTAAAGTGTTCAACATATTCATCCTACCATTCCGGGACTTAGGTCACGCGTCCCACTGATTAATTGATTGGTAGGAGTTATCAGCGCTGAAATGCAGGCGGTTTTTTCGCAAGGCGAAAAGGCAAACTCCATTGCCGACTTTCAAATAAACAATCATCGTTCGTTTGGCAACATTGTTCGCCTGTCCTGGAACTTCGTCTTGGAGTGGCGCGATGCTTGTGATAGTATGGCAAGCGTGATCGTCTCGACCGTCAGGAGGGTTTATCAAAAGTTGTTGTTATTCGCTTTAGTGACGTCGTTGGTTCCTCTTGG
>JAICXV010000784.1 GCA_025934545.1 Verrucomicrobiia bacterium | reverse complement strand
TGCGCTCATCGATTATTTGGAAGGCCCCAACGAAGGACAAACGCCGAATATCGGTTATCCCGGCGATCAACCGGTGGCGGCATCGCAATGGATCAATCAGTTTTGGACTAACCTGACACCGCTGGTGACGGCGGCGGGCTACAAGCCTTGCATCGGCAGTATTGCGGTTGGAAATGTGGATCCGTTTTCGTTGCTCGATTCGTTCGTGCCGGCGTTGCGTCAGGCCAAAGCCGCCGGCGGCGCGTGGAGTTATCACGCATACACCTTGCAATACACGACGGACGTGCCGACCGAGCTTTCGACTTCGCTGCGGTATCGTCAGTTCTATTCCTACTTCGCGCAAAATTTTCCTGACCTCAACGATATGCCGTTAATTTTGACGGAGGGCGGGGTCGACCAATCAGGCGATCCGGCAACGTCCGGTTGGCAAGCGCGCGGCACGGCCGATCAATACGAGCGCTGGCTGAACTGGTTTGATTTTCAAATGCGCCAGGACACTTACGTACTCGGATGCACGTTGTTTGAAAATGGCGACGCGAGCGGTTGGTCATCGTTCGATTTGGAGCCGATCGCCGCGTGGTTGCGAGATTATTTGACCGACCCGACCAATCCTCCGCCCGCTGTCGCGCAAATCGACTTTGGCCCCACCTTTACTCCGCAGTTGATTTGGACCAACGCGCCGATCATACCGACCACTTATAACGTTAAACGCTCGTTCACCAGTGGCGGTCCTTATACGGTCATTGCGCGAGATGTTACCGAAGGCGTCGACGGCACGACCTATACCGATACGAACGCGGTCATGCCGGGAACGAACTACTACGTCGTCAGTGCGCTCAATGCGCTTGGCGAAAGTACAAACTCGCCAGAAGCTGGTGTCCTCTTCACTGGATCGGGACCTCCCATCGCGCCCAAGTCACCGCAGGCGACCGTCCATTCGGGTTCCATTCTTTTGATGTGGTCCGGCCTGAGCGTCCCTCGGTCCTGGACATTTCGCGTCAAAAGATCCACGACGAGCGGCGGTCCGTACTCTGTCATTGCGAGCAATGTTTTGGATGGAATTTACTTTGATACATCCGTTACGCCGGGCACGTTCTATTACGTTATTTCGTCAACGAACAAGTTCGGTGAAAGCACCAATTCCGCGGAAGTTTTCGCGACCGCAACGAACGCGCTGCCCGACGTCATCATCACCGATCTTTCGTGGACACCCGCGAATCTTGGGCCGAACAGCAATGTCGTTTTTCGCGCGACTGTGAAAAATCAAGGCGGCGCGGCGACGCCGAGCGGCGTTGAAATAGGCGTCGGTTTCACAGTCGATGGCGGCGGTGTTGTCAGTTGGTCGGGCAGCGATTTCAATTCACTGGCTCCGGGCGCAACCGTCCTGTTGAGCGCGGATGGTGGACCGAATGGCATTAATTATTGGACCGCGACACCGGGTGCACATTCGCTGATTGGAAATGTCGACGACGTTGATCGTTTTACGGAAGGGAACGATGGCAACAATGTTTTCACGTTGCCATTTTATGTGCCGGTTCCGCAGTCGCAGTTGGTCAAGCCTGTGACGGCCAACGGCAATACAGTCCTGATGTGGAGCAGCTATT
>JAICXV010000335.1 GCA_025934545.1 Verrucomicrobiia bacterium | reverse complement strand
CGGCACCGGCGGCTTCGGTTTCGAGTTGGAACTTGGTCGCGTTGGCCAAGGTTTCGACGCGATAACGTTCGGCGTCGGCGGGTTTTTGGACGTTCGCTTCGAGCTCGCGTTGTTTGCGTAAAATTTCCTGCTGTTGCAGTTCGATCTGTTTCTGTTTTTCGACGATCGTGACCTGAACTTCTTCGGCTTTGACCAACTGGCCGGTTTTATATTTCTGCAAATCGTAGGCGAGGTCGGACTCGGCTTTCTTTTGGTTCACCGACGCCTGATAGGCGGCGACGTTCATCGAATAATCGCGCTGGGCTTCCGCAATTTTGCTGTCGGCGGCGAACTTGGCTTCTTGTCCTGCTTGCGTCGCTTGGGCGGAACGAATCATCGCATCGCGGTCCGCTTCAGCCTGGGCGATGACGGCGTCGCGTTTGACCTGCGCGATACGCGGTTTACCGAGGGCGTCGAGGTAGCCCTGGCCGTCGCGGATGTCGCGAATAGTGAAGCTAACGATGCCCATGCCCATGTTGGCCATGTCGCCGGCCGCGACTTCCTGCACTTTCGAGGCGAACGCGTCGCGGTTCTGGTAGATATCTTCAACGGTCATCGTGCCGAGAATGGCGCGGAGATGACCTTCGAGCGTTTGCATCGCGACATTCTTGATATCGTCTATGCTCTTGCTCAGGACTTGTTCGGCGGCGGTCGCAATGGAGATGTCGTCGCCTTTGATTTTGATTTGCGCCACGCCATCGACGCGAACGGGCACGCCTTTGATCGTGTAAACTTCCGGCGTCTGCACGTCGATGGTCAGCAATTCCAGCGAGAGCACGTCGACTTTTTCGAGGACGGGCAGAACAAAGGTGCCGCCGCCTTTGACGATGCGAAACCCGCGCACCTGCAAGTTGCCGTCGGCGTCGGCAAATTTGTGTTTACGTCCTGAAAGGACGAGGACCTGGTTGGGGCCGACTTTGGTATATCGGCTCGCAAAGATGGCCAGGAAGATAAAGATGACAAAGACCGCGGCGATAACGGCGACAACGACGGTCCCAATTGAGCCAATGCTGCTGAGGCCGAGGTCTGCCAAAAAATAGTGATTCATAAAGTTGGTTGGGTTTTTGAAACGTTACAAAGTTAAATCGGTGAAACGATAAATTGCGATTCGGACACGCGCGAGATTTTTACGGTCTGGCCATTGGCGACCGGTTTGCCTTCTTGTTCCCGCGCCGGCGCGGTACAACGGCTTCCGCCCGTCACATAAGCGATTTCGCCGACGCCATTGGCTGGAATCGGAGTAATGACCGTCGCGGTTTTTCCAACGAGCGTTCCGATGCGTGTTTCGCTCGATGCCTGGGTTTTTTCAAAAATCGCATTGAACATGAAAAACGCGCCACCGGCCACAGCGAGCCCGCATACCGCGGAAAGCGGCGCGCTTAGCCAGACGCTTCTCGTCTTTTCAATTTGATGGAAGACGAGGCCAAATGCCCCGAACGCTGTGACAAAAGAACAGATCACCACCGGACTGAAGATCGAAATGCCGGGCATACCGGTACTGTCATATCCCGCATCGACATGGCCGTGCGTGCCGACATCAACGTGATGATCGACGCCGCCGAACAGGTGGCCGACGACAGCGCTCATGATCGTGAAAAGCAGGCCGAAACCAAGGCATCCCAGATAAATGAAGAATTCCATAGTATGGTTTACAGCAGCATGTTGCTGGAGGCCCAAAGGGATGTCAGTTACAAAATTGTTCTGGGATTGTAGGCAACGCGGGATGCTCGCGACCGCGCGACTCAAGAGAAGGGAAAACTCGGACGTGAGCCCCGCGCTGCTATTGTAAAGGCATCATCGTGCCACAGTCTTTGCAACGGATCACTTGCTCGAGTGTTTCGTGAGGGATGACTTCAAGTTTTTTGGAGCCGCATTGGTCGCATTTCCGCGCGGATTTCTTTTCTTGTTCCGCTTGCATGGCGGCGTCCCATTTTTCGGCGGCATCGCAAGCGCGATCGTAATCTTCGTCGGCAACGAGAACGTCCGCCACTTCGAGCCCGACATCGTCGGTCGCGACCTTTGTTTCCGATTTGATCTCCGCGTTTTTGAGGCAATCCACCAGCGCGGCGGCGGATTGCGGGTCAAGCTGGGCGATGCTTTTCATGGTGCGATCGTTTGATGTTATAGCGGAGCGGTGCTTAAGTCGATTTTCAGTGAGGACGTTTCGCCGGGTGCCAGGGTGCGCTTGTTTTCGGCAGCGTTGCACGATTCAACGCAGACCATGCGATGGAATTCGTCGTCACCAAAGTCCGGCATCCGTTTGGATTTTTCAATCCATGGATTCCACAGCACGGTTGAGCGCGAACCGGATTTTGCGATCCGAATACGGCGCTTTAGTTTTTGGTCCAGAATTTCAACTGTGGATTCCGTGTCGAGGTAGATGCGGTCGGTTTCGCAGTTGATTTTGATTTGATCGTTGGCTTCGGTTTTGCGCGCGAAGTTTTCCATTTGGTCGAGATAGGCTGCGCCCTTTAGACCGGTCACCGAGATTTGGTTGATGTCGCCAACTTGGAAATAGGTGTGGAGGCAGTCTTCAAACGTGAAGTTTTGCTGCGACTTATTAGTGATTCGCAGTTCGCATTTCAATGAATCGCTCACCGTCACAAAATATTCTGCCGCAAAAGCCGGAAATTCTTTGGTCGCGTCTGATGGAGGAAGCGCAAACCGCACCGCCACGGAACTATTTGAAACATCGCTGCCGCCGGTCAGCTCCCAATCCTGCAATCGAGCGAAGCCGTGGGCGGGATGGCCTTCACGCGCGCCAAACCATGGAAAAATAACTGGAATTCCCCCACGAATCGGCGAACCCGACTGGAATCTGCTCGACTGACTCATGAACAGCACCGGCGGTTCACCAGTCTTTTGAAACTTGGTCACGTGTGCGCCATGCAAATAAATTTCTGCACTGCTCGAATGCGTCGTGATGTCTATTTTTGGCAGGCCTCCTTTGCCATTAGACTGGCTGACGTCGGAAATTTGGACATTCATATCAATATTGCGGCTTACCCGGCACGAGCAGCGCGCGGTGCATGTTTACGATGCGTTCGATCGCTTTGAGTTCGTCGGGATGGTCTTTGGCTTGATCGAATTTTTCGCTTGGGTCCTCGTCGACTTCCATCAGCAACGGCGGGTCGTGTTTGACCGGCGGTTCTTTGCTGTAACCGTCCTGCGTGATGTAGTGCGCTTTGTAATTGTTGTGGCGGACGGCCCGAATCTCATCGGCGAAATAGAACAAAATGCTGTCCCGATATTGTTTGCCGTCGAACAGCAGCGGGCGCATGTCGACGCCGTCATAAACACGATCCGTCGGAAGTGGAACGCCGGCGAGAGCCAATGACGTTGGAAGGAGATCAAGACCCGAAGCGATCTCGCTCGTGACGCCCGGTTTAATTTTGCCCGGCCACCAGGCGATCGCGGGAACGTGATGGCCGCCATCCCACGTGCCGCCTTTCCCGTCGCGAAGAAGGCCGGCGCTGCCGCCGTTGAGTTTGCGCAGCAGCCATGGCCCATTGTCGCTCGTGAAGAAAACGAACGTATTATCGGCGAGTTTTTCCTCGCGCAAAGTCCGGAGCACTTCGCCCACGCTCCAGTCCATTTCCTCAACAGTATCGCCGAAGAGGCCGCGTTTGCTTTTGCCTTTGAATTTTTCCGAGGCGAACAGCGGCACGTGCGGAAACGTGTGCGCGAAGTAGAGAAAGAACGGTTTTTTGCGATGAGAATGAATGAACTTAAGCGCTTCCGCGGTGTAGCGTTGGGTCAAAGTTTCCTGATTCGCCGGGCGCTCGATGATGTTCGTGCCGCGCATGAGCGGAACGTTGAAATGATGCCAGTCGGGGTGTTGTCCGTTGCTGTCTTCATTGCGCACTTTCGCGCTCGGCGTATCCATGTCGTTCGAATAGGGCAAACCGAAACATTCATCGAACCCGTGGCTGGTCGGAAGATTTTCGGGCATACAACCGAGATGCCATTTGCCAATGGCGCACGTGCTGTAGCCAGCTGTTTTCAGCGCGCGAGCGATCGTGATTTCCGTTTGTGGCAGGCCGCCCGTGTTATTCGGATAAAGGACGTGATGTTTGTCGCTGCCTTGCATGCCGCTGCGAATGGCCAAACGTCCGGTCAGGAGAGCGGCGCGGCTGGGAGTGCAGAGATTATGCGGCGCGTAATATTCGGTGAAGCGCAGGCCTTCGGCAGCCATGCGGTCGAGATTCGGCGTGTTGATACTGGGATGGCCGTAGCAACT
>JAICXV010000097.1 GCA_025934545.1 Verrucomicrobiia bacterium | reverse complement strand
TGGCGGAGGAGTGCCGGACGATACGCCGGCGGTGGGCAAGTTGGCCGATACTCAGACCCTGAGCGGCGGAGATGATGGCACGATTCTTCAGCCTGGCGATGATGCATTTAAGACAAGGCTCGACCCAGCTACCGACAACAGCGTCGAATCTTTGTTGGAACGGGTAGATTTGTTTAATCTTTTGTGTGTTCCCGGTCTCGTTGACGCGCCTTCGTTCCAATACCTTGCCGAGTATTGCGAATCGCGTCGTGCTTTTTTAATCGCGGATTCAGAGGCTCCGGTAAACGACGTGACCACCTTGGAGTTGCCGGAGGGATTGACCTCAACGAATGCGGCTTTTTACTTCCCGTGGATCCAGTCGCCAGACCCGATGAATCAGAATCGGAACAGGAATTGTCCCCCCTGCGGGTTTGTGGCTGGAATCTATGCGCAGACCGACGCGAATCGCGGCGTTTGGAAGGCTCCTGCCGGGACGGAGACGAATCTTACGGGGGTTTTTGGCACTGTTCAACAATTGACTGACCAGGAGAACGGGATTCTCAATTCAAAAGGCATCAACTGCATCCGAGACATGCACATCTATGGGACTGTTGTTTGGGGAGCTCGGACGACGCAAGGAAACGATGAAGAAGGATCGGAGTGGAAGTATGTGCCGGTGCGCAGAACGGCGTTATACATCGAAGAGTCGCTGGTGCGCGCACTGAAGTGGGTTGTGTTCGAGCCGAACGACGAACCGTTGTGGGCGCAAATCAGGCTCAATGTCGGTGCATTCATGCACGACCTTTATCGCCAGCATGCGTTTGAAGGAGACACGGCGAAGGACGCTTATTTTGTGAAGTGCGACCACGAGACGACGACACAAAACGATATCGATCGCGGTATCGTCAATATTCTGGTCGGTTTTGCACCATTGAAACCAGCCGAGTTCGTGGTCATCCAGATCCAACAAATGGCAGGTCCGATCCAAACTTAGGAGTTAAATTATGCGTCCATTTAGCGTTAATGCACACCGGTTCGATCCTTATAAAAATTTCAAATTCAGATTGAAGTGGGACGGCAAGTATGTCGCCGGCATCAGCAAAGTAACAGGCCTCAAACGCACGACAGAAGTTGTCAAACATCGTGAAGGCGGTGATCCCAGTAGCAGCCGCAAATCGCCAGGCCGGACGGAATACGATGCATTTACTCTCGAAGGTGGTGTTAGTCACGACACTGAGTTCGAAAAATGGGCGAACAAGGTCTGGAATTACGGTTCGGCGGTGCAGGAGGTTTCACTCAAAGATTTTCGCAAGGACATCATCCTCGAGGTCTATAATGAGGCCGGCCAAAAGGCGATCGCATATAAGATTTATCGGTGTTGGGTTTCTGAATACCAGGCCATGCCCGATCTTGATGCCAATGCCAATGCAGTCGCCATCCGGCACATCAAGTTGGAAAACGAAGGTTGGGAACGCGACCAGGATGTGACGGAGCCGGTGGAACCGACCTTTACCAACCCAGCCGTGTAAATGAAATCATGCGCGCACTTTCGGCTACGGAACTTTTGGATGTATGGGAGCGCGGAGAAGTCCAGACGACACCGCAGCGGGCGTTGACACTTCTCGCCACCGCGTGTCCGGACATCATTGACTGCGGCAGTTTGACGATCGGCCACCGCGATCGTTTGTTATTCGAATTGCGGAATTGGGCGTTCGGCTCGCAGTTGACCTGCTTGGCGAATTGCCCAGGTTGCGGGGAAAAAGTTGAAGCTGTGTTTCCTGCTCTCGATGTCATCACAAATGGCGTCGGCGATAAACCGCCGGATGAACATGTGCTCGAGACTGACGATTATGAAGTCGGCTTTCGACTTCCGATTTGTACCGATTTGACAGCGTTGAAGGAAGAATTGGATGTGGTCGCAGGGCATAATTGTTTGTTCGAACGTTGCGTGGCGTTTGCACGACAGAAAGGCGTTCCTGTGGCGCCTGCCGAGTTGCCAGACCGATTGAAAACGGCGGTCATTCAACGGATGGCGCAATTGGATCCACATGCGGATGTGCGGTTGGATATGCGCTGCCCTTCTTGCGACCGGAACTGGGAAGCACCGTTCGACATCGTGACTTTTCTGTGGACGGAGATTCAGGCGTGGGCTTTGCGAACGTTGCGCGATGTTCATACGCTCGCTTCGGTTTATGGGTGGAGCGAGGCGGAGATTCTGGCCCTGCACCCCACGCGAAGACAGCGGTATCTGGAGTTGATTGGACGTGAGTGATTTTTTGCTCAATCTGATACGACGAAGTGTCGAGGCGAAGCCGGCTATTCAGCCGCGT
Source organism: Verrucomicrobiia bacterium (assembly GCA_025934545.1). Taxonomy (GTDB): domain Bacteria; phylum Verrucomicrobiota; class Verrucomicrobiia; order Limisphaerales; family Palsa-1400; genus JAICXV01. Next base: position 5,058 of record JAICXV010000097.1, on the reverse strand, counting down.
TTGCCTGGATTGTTCGAGCCAGTGACGGCCGAGGCGATGACGCCGATAGAGCAGTCGATCGAAACGGATTCTGCCGTCCTGCAACCTCCCGATAACGGCGGTGTGCGACACGTTGGAACAAACCCGGAGCCGGTGATTGAAAAACTTGCCGATTCACTCCTATTTGTTTCGACGATGATCGAAGATTCACATCCGTTGGGCACGCAGTCGTTCCAAACGCCATCGGATGAACTGAGTCAGCCGCCAGTCACGCCACCGAGCAAGCCTGTTTTGTCCGAACCGCCGCGAGCCCGATCTGCGCGTCCAGGTAAATTGCCGAGGTCAGTTCCACTTTCACATGCCAAGTCAACAAACGCATCGTTCCCTGCGGCGTCAATCACGCAAACGGACCAGTCGCCAACAACGAACGATCTGTCAAGACATGCCGCAATCCATTCGGTCGAGGAAGAAAATGAAACTTATTCTGCTGACCACCGGTCGACCGCAGGCTCGATAGAGAACAAGTCCACGGCGCATAGTGTTGCAACCGCGTCCGAGCATCGGCAGGTAGCGAATCCGGAGCCGAGGCACTCCCGACGGCGCGACCGCTCTTTTGAACAAAGAACGTCCGGCGTTTTCTCGGCTGCGCCGCCACAGGACCGAGGGATCGCGCCAACGGAAAGTCGTCCGAGAGTCTCTGTGAGCATCGGTCGAATTGAGATTCGCGCCAACTTACCATCAAACGAAGCCACGCCTCGCCAAAAACAGGTGTCATCGACTCCGATCGTTGAGCTCGACGAATACCTTAAGCAACGCAATAGCGGAGGCCGCCGATGAGCAATTTTCTCGCCATTGCGAGCGTCACGGAAACGCTTCGCCAGTTGTTGGACGCAGCAGTTCGCAACACGGTTGCCGGGGCGAGCGCGACGGCGGTGCGGCCGGCTCAAACGGGAACATCGGGTGGCCAGCCGAGCCTTGGGGTGAATTTGTTTTTGTATCAAATCACGCCCAATGCGGCGTATCGAAACATGGATTTGCCGATGCGCCGTGGCGACGGTTCGTTGAGTAGCCGACCGCAGGCAGCGATCGACTTGCATTATCTTTTCACTTTCTACGGCCAGGATGGTCAATTGGAACCTCAACGGATTTTGGGGCGGGTCTTGCAAATCATGCATGCGCAACCGTTGCTCAGCCGTGATCAGATTCGCAACACGATAACGAGCGTGAGTTACCTCGCCGATTCAAACCTTGCCGAGCAGGTGGAGTCGGTGAAGTTCTCGCCGTTGCCATTGTCATTGGAGGAGTTGTCGAAGTTGTGGTCGGTGTTTTTTCAAAGCACGTACGTTTTGTCGGTGGCATATCAGGGGACGGTGGTGTTGATTGAAGCTGACGATTTGCCCCAGGATCCGTTGCCCGTGCGCGAGCGCCGCGTTCGCGTGATCCCGTTCCAAACCCCAGTCATCGAAGATCTGCTTCCGATTGTTTGCCAGACTGGCGACGTCCTCACGATTAGCGGACAACACTTGCGCTCCGATGCGGTCCAAATCAGTTTCGATGGTCAAGCGGCGATGCCACCTGCCACAATTTCTGACCAAACGCTGACGATAAAATTGCCCGCGAATTTGCAAGCCGGTATAAGGCAGGTACGAGTCATTCAAGCGGTCGATTTTAAGACTGGAACTGGCGAGCCTCACACCGTCTTTAAATCGAACATCATGGCGTTTGCCCTGGCGCCAACAATTGCGGTGACGAATCCGCCAGGTGTAGGTGGGGCCGTTACGCTGAAAGCTGGCGACACTTTAACGCTCTCGGTTCAACCGCCAATAGCGCCAAAGCAGGATGTTCGGCTGTTGCTAAATAGAATTGGTGTTCCGCTTGCGTCGCGTGTTGCGGGCAGCGCTGCATTGGACCAACTGCAATTCACCATACCTGCCGAATTCTCGCCCGGGACTTATTTTGTGCGACTTGAGGTTGATGGTGCGCAAAGTCAATTGCTGCCGAAAGCGGATCCAAACAACAACCGGACGCCAACCGATCCGCCGCAAGGTTATACCGGACCCAAGGTCACCATTACCCAATGACGACCGCACCTCCAAATACGCATTCGTGGCCGGAAGCCAACAAGCGTTATTTGATGGCTTCGGTCGCGCTGGTGCGTTCGGCTTTGGAGCGCCACGTGTTGCGCGCGCGCGGAAAAAAGAACGTGCCAGGCAGTGATGCAATTGCGGAGCAAGCGTTGGCGGACGCAAAAGCAGCAATGCCCGCGCCGTCAGCGCTGGATAGTTTGTGCGCAGCGTTCGGTCTGTCGCCGTTCGATCGCGACGTGTTGTTATTATGCGCAGGAATGGAATTGGATGCGGCGTTTGCTGCGCAGTGCGCTGCTGCGCAAGGATTCGGAAAGCGATCGTGGTTCGCACGGCTATTCAGAAAGCACGTGTCGACCGACAGTGAGAAAGTTTATCCGACGTTCAGCCTCGCGTTCGCCGCGCTGCCGAATGCGCATTGGGATGCACTGTCATCAACCGCTCCGTTACGATACTGGCGACTGATCGAGGTGACGACCAATCCGAGTTTGGTTTCCGCGCCGTTACGTATTGACGAACGGGTGCTCCACTACTTAACAGGTGTTCACGCGGTCGACGACCGGCTGCGCGGGCTGATCGAGCCTGTGAGGAACGGCCAAGTGTTGGTGTCGTCGCAGGAAGACATGGCCGATACGATTGCCGGTGTTTGGCGTAATGCAAAACCCGCGTCACTACCGGTCGTGCAACTTTGCGGTAGCGACGAGGTGGCAGTCCGCGGCGTCGCAGCAAAGGCCTGTCATGAAATCGGTATGCACACGTATGTGTTGCGGCAGGCTGACATTCCCTCGATTGCTGCCGAACGCGAACCGCTGGCGCGAACATGGGAACGCGAGGCGCTGTTGAGCCGCAGTGCGCTTGTCATCGAAGCTGAAGAAAGCGACAACACGGAATCGTTCCGGACCTTAAGCGCATTTTTGGAATCACTACGTGGCGTTGTCTTAGTGGCTCGACGCGAGCCTTTGCGATTGCGCAACCGGCCCGTGGTCCGTTTCGACGTTCCCCAGCCGAGCGCGATCGAGCAGAAGAAACTCTGGGAAAAAGCACTGGGCGAAGATGTTGCTGCTGAACTTAACGGCAACGTCGAAAAAGTCGTCACGCAGTTCAATCTCGGCGCGCGCGGCATCGAAGCGGCGACTGTGCAGTTCAAATTACATGCGCAGGAAACAACGCCACTCGGAGAACAGTTGTGGGACGCCTGCCGTGCCCAGGCGCGCAGCCGATTGGATGACCTGGCCCAACGCATCACGCCCTTCGCCACCTGGGACGATTTAATTTTGCCGGAAAACCCGCAGCGACAAACCTTGCGCGAATTGGTCCTGCGTGTCCGTCAGCGGGCCAAAGTCTACGACAATTGGGGCTTCGCAACAAAAGGTGCACGTGGCCTGGGTATCACTGCGGCCTTTGTTGGTGGCAGTGGTGTTGGCAAGACGACTGCGGCAGAAGCGCTCGCTCGCGAACTGCGACTGGACCTTTATCGGATCGACTTAAGTTCCGTCGTTTCAAAATACATCGGCGAGACTGAAAAAAATCTGCGGCGCATTTTTGACAGTGCTGAAGAAGGAGGCGCAATCCTGCTCTTCGACGAAGCCGACGCGCTGTTCGGCAAACGCAGCGAAGTTAAAGACAGCCACGATCGCTACGCCAACATCGAGGTCAGCTACCTGCTCCAACGGATGGAATCCTATCGCGGGCTGGCCATCTTGACCACGAACATGAAAGAGGCGCTCGACACGGCCTTCCTTCGCCGCATCCAGTTTTTTGTGCATTTCCCCTTCCCCGATGCCGAGCAGCGCGCACAGATTTGGCAAAGGATTTTCCCGGAAAGCACTCCTCGCTCTGGCGATCTGGACCTGAAAAAACTCAGCCGGTTAAACGTCGCGGGCGGCACCATCCGCAATATCGCGATGAACGCTGCATTTTTGGCGTCGGACCCGAAACTGGAAATCAATTCGCTCGTTCACCCACGCCATGTCCAGAACGCCCAATCTCTCACCAGGAAACTGCTTTGTGGGTCGGATGAAGTGTCGCGTCTGGTGTGGAGCAAATTTTCGGACAGTGCGAAGAAGGCGATCAGCGATCAAACTCCGTGCGAGCCCAAACAGCGGGAAAAGAGACAAAAGGCCCTCCTGGCAGAACAGCTCAATCTCATCATCCGGTCGGGTGCTATTCACGACGAAGAAGCCTTCGCCGCAATCAACTTGTCCGAAGAAACGCGCGCTTTCTTGATGAAACCGCCCGGCGCGCTCGATTTGCATCGGCTAAACCGATGGCTGTTGTCCGATGCTTTTCCCGAAGAACTTTCGCCGCCAAAAGGCGTCGGCATGGAGCATATCAAAGAAGCCGCGCGCAGCGAATACGCTAAATTGGAAAGACCGCTGACCGACGCCGAGGTTGGAGATTGGCTGACATGAAATCACCCTCATCCATCCACCTCCACATCGACCACTTGGTTTTGGACGGCATTCCGTTGAACCGTCGTGATGGTAGCGCGCTGCAATTCGCCATCGAAAGTGAACTAACCCGCCTGCTTTCTGAAGAAGGAGTGGCAAACGTTTCCGGCGGCGCCGTGCCGCACATTACTGCCGAACCTGTTCAAATCCTCGCGCAACCGAACTCCGCGCACGTCGGCCACCAGATCGCGAATTCGATTTACAGCAGTATAACGGGTGGCGCAATTACCTCTGTGTTGATCTGCGTCCATCTGTGGTGTCGCTTCTTTTCATCATGAACGCGACAACCACCACGACAGCGAAGAAAACCGCGCCGCCGACGCGCTCGTCGAGGCCATCACGACCGCCGCAGCAATTTAGCGTTGGCAATGTGGTGCAAAGAAAAGAAGCCGCATCTGAATTCGGCCACAACTTCGGCCAAATCCCCATTCATCTATCCTCACCAATACAAATACAACCAAAGTTGACAATCAACCGTCCCAACGACATTTACGAACAAGAAGCTGATCGTGTGGCCGAGCAGGTCATGCGAATGCCGGATACTG
>JAICXV010000031.1 GCA_025934545.1 Verrucomicrobiia bacterium | reverse complement strand
GCGAAAGCCACAACAACGCCGATAATGACGCGCTGGCGGTTCCGGTGGAACCAGTTGGCGAGGTTATAAAAATCCATCGGTTGCGATGGCGCTTGTGACGATTCAACTTCCATATAGAAAAGCGGAAAATTCTCGTTTGCCTGCGCTAAAACGCAAGCCTAATTCCTGTTGTGCGGCGGACAATATAGGGTAATTCGGCCGGGGCGCAACGGGAGAGTGAGAATGAAAACGGATGCGGTTTGAGAGTTCAGCGTCACGCGCCGCGGTATATGAGCGAATGGCCAGGATTGAGCGCGACAGGACCGCTAATCGGTGCGTTACAGCGCGATAAGCCGCGAACTTATTACCGTTTATCGACGGGAATTGCGCACGCTTGCGCGCGGATTTTAGGGGAAAAAGATGTGAAAAGACGCGTAAAAACGGTGGTTTTGAATTTGTGTAAGTAGTGGTGGTGAGGCGTTTGCGTTTGAAATGACGCGTTTTGCCGAGGGGGTGTGGGGAGGCCATCGAATGTGGCGAAATGTGGCGACTTCCGGCGAAATGTTACGAAATCTGGCGAAATGTCGCGCCGGAGTTTTGTCTCGCGCGAACGTTGCGAAGGTTTGGAAGTGACGAAATTTTTTCTATTTAGACCTGCGTTTGGTTGCGTTGACTTACGTTGACTTAAGTTGGGTTCAGTTTTGCAGAGCCGATAATGAGGTGAAAATGCGGCGGTAATGAGGTCAGCCTGAGGCTTCGTTTGGGTGCATGGCAACGACACACTTCTTCCGTTGGCTTTCCGGTTCTGATCTTCGGTCGTGTACATAGTTGTTGCGCGTTTTTGTTTTGGTTCCAGGGTTTGCGATTGGCCCGTGGCCGCGGCTCGTATGTAGCCAGCACGATTAGAATACAATAACGTAACTACTTGTCAAGTACTGTAGGTTCTCGGAAGAGAATTACAAACACCAGAATGCTGTCGACAGAACAACCTGTGTTTCTGATGGGCTTTCAAATGTGGTCCTTCAGTGACTCTTTTTTGCGAGCTGAATCTTTGCGTTCTCGAGGACTTGGTCGAATACTGGTTCTGGGGAACGGTCTATGCGGAAAAAACCCCGTTTCACTCCGTTTTTGCCAAAATACACCTGCTCGCACTCAAAGCAGATGATAAAATCCTCGGTTGTCTCATCGTGGATAACACGAATTGCATGGCGGGGGTTGAAACATACTGGTTCTGTCGCGAGAAGCCATTTATCCGTTATAATCCCTTTTTCCAATGCCAAGACAAGGTTAGTGCGAACTGTCGCGTTTGTTATCTGCAGTTTTCCTAAAATCCTATAGCCGTGAAAATCAACATTTGCTGGGTGTTGGAAGTCGAAAGGATCTAGTGAAAACAATTCGAAGCCTTGCGCAGTCTGAAGCAGACTTTTCTCAGAAGCCGGGATTTCATTCGTTAGTTTTGATTGAGCCGGTTGCGGCTCGGGATCGCTTTGTTCAGGGGGCATTTCGCTTTTAACCGAGTTGGTGCGGCTAATCACGGTGCCCAGACGGTTCGTGAACGCGTGCACAACGTCGAACGATTGCGAATTGCACGCACGGCGACGATAGAGATGCGGAGGATCGGTTGAAGGAGAGTTTGTCGTTCCGGGGTCAACCGGATCAAGCGCAAGTTGCGCGAGTGAGGACACACAAGTAAGACATACCGCCAGAATGAATACAGTTTTCATTGTTGTTTGGCCTCCTATTGCCCGATGCCGTCCCTCAGGCAATTGATTGGTTGTTGCAGCCGACGGTGAGTTTTTTGTGTAAGTTTGTCAACCAGATTCTGTCGCTTAGTGCTGGCAGATTAAACCGCGTCATAAATCTACATTATTTTGACAAACCGTAGCTTCACGGAAAACTTACACGGACGGCAACGTACTGCGCTTCGGGGATGATGAATTTTTTGATTTCCACTTGAATGGATTGCAGGCGGAACTCGCGCGTCAAGGTTTCAGCGATTTCGCAGGCGAGGGTTTCGATCAACTTCCAGTTGCGGCGATCGCCGAAACGAAGGATGCGTTGGCTAACCAGGGCGTAGTCGACCGTTTTCGCGATGTCATCCTTCCGGGCGGCGGCGGAAAAGTCGTAGGCCATCTCAAGGGTTATCAGGAGCTTTTGTGGCTGGGCGCGTTCCTCGTCGGGGACGCCAACGCGATAGTTCACCGCGAGGTCTTTGATGATGATCTGGTTCACAATTAAGAGGTTAAAAATTTATCCAAAGATGGACACAAATAAACACAGATGGGCAAAGGGTTAAAGATGTTAATGCGCGCGGGCCGGCTTTTGAGGAAAACCGTTGAAACGGTTTAATTCATCGTCTTGCACTTGCGAACCCGCTCGTTGAAACGAGGGGTTAATGAGAGGTAATAACCATCACTTTATGGCCCCACTGTTACCTGAAATTAGAGCCTCCTCACGTCGGCTGCTACGAGATAGATTTTGTTTTGATGGCTTCGAGAAGGATGCGCGTGGGTTGGTTGAGTTCCATCTTCAGCGCTTCGTCCATCGTAACCCACTTAAATTCTTCAGCCTCTTCGTTGAGCGTGACGTCGCAAGGGCCCTCGACGCGACACAGGTAGTTCAATAGGACAAAGTGGGCTTCGCGATAGAACTCTTTGGAATGGATGCAATCCTGGACAATCACGAATTCGATGTCGCGAACGTCGAGGTTGGTCTCTTCCTTGATTTCGCGTTTTAGCGCGTCGGGTGATGGTTCGCCAAATTTAATTTTTCCACCGGGAATGCCCCAGAGGTTCGACCACTTTTGGGTGCGGATCATGAGGACTTTGCCTTCGCGATCAAAGATGGCCGCGCCCACGGTGCAAATGGGATGAGCGATGGGGTCGGTTTCAATCCCATGCTTGCGATGGCGCAGTTCGAATTGGTTCTGGTCAAGAATCTGTTGGAGTTCGCCGAGATGCTCGACGATGACATCAGGTTCGCTGGCGCGGAGTTGTTCGAGGCGATTGTATCCAGTCAACACGCCACAGGAATGGACGCCGCCATATTTGGCGGTGTCGATGTCGTGTTGCATGTCGCCGATAAAAAGCGTTTCGTTGGCCGCGAGCTGGTTTTCGTCGAGAATTTTGCGAATGACGGCGCGCTTGTCCCAGACGCCGAGATACGGTTTGTCGACGAACTGCGCGAAATCCGCGACGTCGGCCTGCGTCTTGAAATAGGCCGGCTGGACGGTGCTCAGGATGAAGGTCTTGATCTTGTGCTTCCGGCAAAATTCGAGGAACTCACGAGCGTGCGTCAAGGGTTCGATGTCGTGCTGGATGGTATCGAAGAAACCATGAAAAGTTTTCTCGAGCTGCGCCATCGGAACGTCGGGCACGAAACGGTCGTAGAAATGTTTGAAGGGCAAACAAAATTCCTGACGGAATTTGTCGCGCGACATCGTTTCGACGCCGCATTGTTCGAGGACGTGATTGGTGGCTTTCAGGACCACCGGCAAATCGTCCACGAGCGTTCCCGACCAATCGAAAATAATGTTACGAATCACAAAGCTACGCTACTTGGGTTTTTCGTCTTTGGCAGGTTTCTTCTTGAACGCCGAGCGCAGTAGCCAATGGTGTTTTAAGCCTTGAACGAGGTCGTCGGTGTCGGTGATCGCCTTGTCGATGTTGCTGACCAGATTGCCATTGGTTCGAACTTGTGAGTTCAAGTTACTCGTCAGATTCGCGAGGTTGATGAGCGATTTCTCGAGGTCGTCCGCAAGCGCAACGAGTTTGGTGTCGGTATGGTCCAACGTCGAACGGGCGACGGTCAGAGTTGCTTCGGCGTTGGTCAGTGTCGTGAACAAACGCTCGTGCATGTCGGTTCCTAAAAGCCAGGTGCCCAAGGAGCCGTTGGGGTCTTTGAGGTTATAGCTGATGGCGGTGAGGTTGGTGATGAGCGGATGGGCATCGGCGACGGTTTTATCCAATCGTTCGACTGCATTGCCAGTATTGGTCAAAACGCGAGTGAGTTCGTTGGTGAGGTTAAGGACGTTCGGCAGAGCGCCTTCCAGGGCTGTGACGACCGTTTCCAAACGTTCGGTCAACGCGGGTGATTCGATGGGTTCGAGCCAGTAGTTCGTCGCGTTGGCGAGGTTAGTGTAATAGACCTGCGGATTTTGTTTGATCAATGTGTCCAGTTCATTCGATGCCTCGAAGCTTATCTTGTGGAGAAGGAATTCTCCGATTAATGAGCTGTTCGTTCTGACTTCGGCCCTAAAATCCTTAAAGGTTTTGTTGGTCCATTGCATGCTGAGGGCATCGCGCAATTCTTTGAATTTGTTTCGTGTCAAATCGGAGTTCAGGACAAGAACCTGTTTATCTTTGGTGGTGCGGGCGGTGGCTTGCATGAACTTGCCCTTGACGATTTCGATGGACCGATTGCCCAAAAAATCAGAAGGGGCGACGCGCACTTTGGAATCGAGCCAGATATAGCCGTAGTAATCTGCTTTGACGCGAAAATCGATGGTGACGCCATACCAATCGCTTGGGTCGTTTGCTTCGATCCGGGTAATTTCGCCGACGTTGAAGCCCATTAACTTCACGGGATCGCCGACCTTCAGGCCGGCCGCGTTGTTGAGGGACGTGCGATAGTTCACCTTGGTCAAAAACCAACCCTTCACCTCCGCGCGGTGGTAGATGTAATAACCAAGCGCCGCGAGCAAGGCGACGACGGCGATGGTGATGAACCAACCGACAGCGCGTTCGATCCGGCTCAAGCGCGTGCGCAATTGTGGTGTTAAATCCTGGAGGGGCATGCGTCAGAACTCGGTTGCGGTGGTTTCGAGCATTGCATCTTTTAATTCCTCGCGCCCAGCAAACGCAAGCCAGCGGTTGTGCTTTAAAACGCCGAAGCGGGTGCCGAGTTCGAGCCAAGGCTCGAAGTTGTTTGTTCCAACCACGATGGTTTGCGGCTTGCCCGCGGCTTTGCGGGTTTTAAAAAAGTCGAGCATCCAACGATGCGCGTGGATGTCGACACCCGCCAGCGGCTCATCGAGGAAAAGGACTTCGGGGTCCAACGCTAACGCGCGGGCCAAACCGATTCGGATGCGCAAATGCGGCGCGAGGGTGCCGGCGATTTTCTTTGCCACTGAAGTGAGCCCGGCCATTTGCAGCAGGCTTTCAGTTCGGGCGGCGGCTTCGACCGGTCCGAGATTTTCATGATAGCGCAGTGGCAAGGCGACGTTTTCCTGCACGGTAAAATTGGCGAACATGCGCCCACCAAATTTGAAAACCAAACCGATGCGCCGACGCAAACGCGCGATTTCCGGTTCGGGAGCCTCCGCGACATCGGCGCCAAAAAGACATACGTGACCGGCCGCCGCGCGTTGGATGGCGGCAGCGGTCGAAAGCAAATCAGTTTTGCCGGAACCATAAGGGCCGCCAACGATCCAGAACTCCCCTGCTCCAATCTGCCAATCAACTTCGCGGACCATGACAACGCCCGTGTTTGCCGAAACGATGTCGGCATGCTGCATTTCGATCAATGGCGCTTGGGTCGGCATCAGATGACGAGGTAAATGATAATGAACAGCGCATCGAGCAGGACGACGGCGATGACGCATTTGGCCACGGCAACCGTCGTCGCATGCGAGACATCTTCCAAATGTAACGGTTGGGCGAGGCCTTCGTAGGACGTCACGACGGCAATGAGAATTCCGAACCAGATTGTTTTGAGCGCGAGCAAAACGAAGTCCTGCCAGATTAGTCCGCCGGCCAGTTGTTGAATATAGTCCCAGGGTTTGAGCGCGACGTCTTCGAGGAAAGCAAACAGATAGCCGCTGAACAAAGCGATGACGATGAGGTAAATGGTGAGCGCAAAAACCGAAAACGCCAGGCCAATGAGGCGCGGCACAACCAGAAAATGAATCGGATCGATGGCAAGGGCTTCGAGCGCTTCAACTTCGTTTTGGGAACGCGCGGTGCCGAGTTCGATGACGTTCGCGGTGCCTGATCTGGCCAGCACCAGTAAAGCCGCGAGCAACGGGCCCAGTTCGCGCACGACAACGGTGTCCATGACAGTGCCGATGTAATTTTCCGCGCCAAACCGCGTCATCAGGAAAACGGTTTGACCGACGATCACCAGGCCGAGAGCGAACCCGATGAAACTGACCATCGCAAAAATTCCCAATCCAGCCTTGGCGATTTGCGCGCGAATCATTGGATGAATCACGCTACGCGCGCGGTTGAATTTGACGGTCGTCACGACGAGGGTGATGAGCAGAAATGCAACGAGACCGTGAACGGTGCGGAAGAGATTAAGCAGTTTGCGCCCGGCGAAGTCGACCATAGCGCCAGGCGAGAAACGAAAGCCCGGCGCTGCCGGAAGATCGGCTGAAGGCGTTTGGCTCATCGCGGTGATGTTGCAACAGAGCCGCGCGCGTGAGCAAGCGGCATTCGCCTGACAGAAACGCATTTTGGCTCGCACACCGCAGGAGATGCGTTAATATGGTCCAGACTTTCGACATATGCCTATCTACGAGTTTCATTGCGATAAATGCGGTGTGGACAGCGAAATCCTCGTGCGCTCGAGCAAATGGGAAGGTACGCCCTGCCCTAAATGCGGTTCGAAAAAGCTTTCCAAGAAACTTTCAGTGTTCACATCGAGCGTCGCCAGCGAAGCGGCTGCGCCGTCGTGCACGGGCAAGCCGAGTTCGTGCGGTATGTGCGGCACCGGCAAGGCACATTCGCACTAATTGACCAGCTCGAGCAGCGACGAAATCTGTTCATTTTCAATCGCTCGTTTTCCTCTCGCGATTAGCCTTGCGCCGAATCCAGCACCACGCGCTCCATCGACATCCTCCCGCGGACTGTCTCCGATGTGCAGGATTTCGTTTGGGTTCAACTGAAGTTTTCCGGCGGCGACGTTAAAGATCGTTGCGCTGGGCTTGGGCGCGCCGACTTCTATCGAGACCACGATTGTTTCGAAAAATTGCGAGAGATTCAGATTTTCCAGCAACGGTCGCAACCGTTCGTCCCAATTGGAAATGACGGCGAGCCGTACTTTCCTTTGCTGCAGTTCCGCTAGACACGGCATTACGTCGTCGAAAACTTTCCATGATCTTTGAACGGCGAATTCTTCGTAGAGTTCTGGAAAAAAGGTCTGACTCGGAGGTTTCAAGATCAATTTTCCAAATGTCGCGTCAACCAGATCCGACCAGTCGCGCATGCTGTGACCGAAATTCTGTTTGGCTTTCCACGCGGCTGCGAAACGTTCGTTGAGCAGTTCGGGTGGAATATTGAAACCGTGCCGCGCGGCAACTTTGGAATAGACATGCCCAACGGAAAGCCATGGTTCGATCAATGTGCCACCAACGTCGAACGTCACGGCTTTGATGTTTTCGCCGAGGCTCATTTCTTGGCCGGCATGTATTCGTTCAACTCGCGTTCCGAGGGCGAATCGCTGAGACCGAGCAATTCGATGGCTTCGCCGATTAAATGCAATGAACCCGTGACGACAACGAGGGGATTGGATTGTGCGGCTCGCAAAGCGTCAGACAATGAGCCGAAAGTTTCGACACGGGCTTCACGCGAAACGTCCTGACAGCACTTGCGAAGGTCGGCGGTGTCGGCGGCACGATCACTTCCAGCGCGAGTCACCAGCACTTCTTTCGCAAGGGGCACGAGCGTTTTGCAAATCGACTTGAAATCTTTGTCCTGCATCGTCGCAAGGACGAGCGTGATTTGTTGGTCGGGAAAGCGACGCTGGAGTTCAGCGGCGAGACTTTGTGCTCCGGCCGGATTGTGGGCGCCGTCGAGGACGATGGTTTGAGGACCGCGCTGGATGATTTGGAAACGGCCAGGCCATTGAACGTCCTTCAAACCGGTGCGAATGGCTTGCTGTGGAACGGAAATTTGATTTCCCAGGAGCCGCACAACAGCGACGGCCAGCGCGGCATTCAACAGCTGATGATCGCCGCAGAGAGGGATTTCGAAGTTGCGCATTTCTTCAGCATCCGACCGAGCCACCGTCCAAAACGCGGCATTTTGCTGCGCGGCGACTTTAGCAATCGTTTGCAAGGCTTGCTCATCTTCAGCAGCAGAAAAACAAGGCACGCCCGTTTTGATGATGCCGGCCTTTTCGCGAGCGATGTCGACGATGGTGTTTCCAAGCCATTGCTGGTGGTCCATCTGCACGTTGGTGATAACGCTCGCCAGCGGTATGACGATGTTGGTTGCGTCGAGGCGTCCGCCGAGTCCGGTTTCCCAAATAACAAGATCGCACTGTTTGGCAGCGAAATAGCGCAGCGCTATGACGGTAACGACTTCGAAAAAGGTCGGGTGCGTTTTGAGATTTTTGATTTGGAATTGGAGATCCTCGACCAGAACGGCGACTTCATTTTCGCGGATCATCTCGCGATTGATCTGAATTCGTTCCCGGAAGGAGACGAGATGCGGCGAGGTGAACAGGCCGACTTTCAATCCGGTCGCGCGATAAATCGATTCGAGCATCGCGCACGTGGAGCCTTTGCCGTTTGTGCCGGCGACGTGGATGAATCTGAGTTTGCGCTGTGGATTGCCAAATAGACCGGCAAGCGTGAGCGTGGTTTCAAGCCCGAACTTTGCACCGAAGCGACGGAACGAATACAAATACTGGATTGCGTCGCTATAAGTCATTAGACGACGAGTCCGACAAAAATCGCTTCGAATTGAACTTTGGGAGGACGAGACATATTTCTTAAACAAGTCGTGGGACCTGTCGGGAATTGATAACAAGATTGTTGGCGTAAATCAAATTTTCACCATGGCGATTTTTTTACTGCTTACATTGCTTTAGTCGGTTTTACTTTATGGAAAGCATGCCGTTTCGGTTCATAATTACCTTTTTCCTCAGCGCATCGCTCTCAGCCTTTGCGTCGCTCCGCGATACGTCTGTTCTTATCGAAGCGGAGTCGATGCCGAACCTGGGCGGGTGGGTCGTCGATCCGCAGTTCATGGATCAGATGGGCTCGCCATATTTATTAGCACATGGGCTGGGCCATCCGGTTGCTGACGCTTCTACTACGATCGAGTTTCCGAAACCGGGTAAATACAAAGTTTTTGTTCGCACCAAAGATTGGGTTGCGCAATGGAAAGCACCGGGAACACCCGGGCGGTTTCAATTACTCGTTAATGGCAAACCTCTCCAAACAACTTTCGGAACCGAGGGCGCCGAATGGCATTGGCAAAATGGCGGCACCGTCAGCGTTGGAAAAAACTGCAAACTCAAGATCGCCCTGCACGACCTCACCGGCTTCGAAGGCCGTTGTGATGCCATTCTTTTTACGACCGACAAAAAACTCACGCCGCCGAACAAAGGCGAAGAAATGGCGCAGTTCCGTCGCGACCTTCTCGGTTTTTCCAAAGAGCCTGAAGTGGCCGGAAACTTTGATTTCGTGGTCGTCGGTGGCGGAATGTCCGGCACGTGCGCGAGCATTGCAGCGGCGCGACTCGGTTTGAAAGTCGCGCTCATTCAGGATCGTCCTGTGCTCGGTGGCAACAATAGTTCCGAAGTGCGGGTCTGGCTGCAGGGCGCGCGCACCAAAGAACCGTGGCCGCGCATCGGCGACATTGTCGCGGAACTGGAACACACCAATCGCGCCGATTACGGGCCGAAAAACACCGGTGAGATTTACGAGGACGAAAAGAAACTACGCATTGCACGCGCCGAAACCAACCTGACTATTTTTCTCGAACACCGGGCCAACGAAGTCATCACCAACAATTCCACTATCACCGGGATCGTCGCGCAAGACATCCGCACCGGTCGGCGCATCCGAATCAATGGCCGTTGGTTTGCCGACTGCACGGGGGACGCGGTTATCGGCGCACTGGCGGGCGCGGACTTCGAACTAAACGCCGAAGATCACATGGGCCAGTGCAACATATG
>JAICXV010000128.1 GCA_025934545.1 Verrucomicrobiia bacterium | reverse complement strand
GACGCGCGATTAAATCACCTTGTCAAAAATTTCGGCAAAGACGCCGCCAAAGCCTTTTGGGAAGCCGGCGTCGCCGGGATAGATCAAATCTTCGACATTGTCCGCCAACTGAACATCGACTGCGATTTCAAATGGATTCCCGGCCATCTCCATGGTGGTTTGCGCGAAGCCGATAAAAAAGACCGCGACAGCTTAGAACAAGATTTCGCCCTCGCGCAGGAACTCGGCTTCTCCGCCCAATGGTTGCACAACGTTCCCTACGCCAACCGCCCCGGCATCCGCTTCCATCACCAGGCCAAGTTCAATCCCGTGAAATATTTGGGACCATTGCTGCGATACATCCATGGCGACGGCAGCTACGTTTTCGAAAATTCCGAAGCAGGCCAAATCGAAAGCGATCCATTAACGATTCAGGTCGGCCAAAACAAAATCCGTTGCGAATACCTGATGATCGCCACTCACACGCCCCTTATGGGCAAAAGCAAAATGGCCAGCGCCACCCTCTTTCAGAGCAAACTCGCGCTTTACACCAGCTACGTTCTCGGCGCGCGCGTGCCCGCCGGCACAATTCCCGAAGCTCTCTACTGGGACACCGGCGATCCGTATTACTATTTGCGGGTCGATCGCCGTGACGACCACGACTACATCATTTTCGGCGGCGAAGATTGCAAAACGGGCCAGGAAAAAGATCCGACGACCGTCTTCGCGCGCCTTGAACAAGAGCTCGCCAAACATTTGCCCGACGCGAAAATTCAAAACCGGTGGCTCGGGCAGGTCGTCGAAACAAACGACGGCCTCCCCTTCATCGGCGAAAACGAAGGCCAACAATTCATCGCCACCGGATTTTGCGGGAACGGCTTCACCCTCGGCACCTTGAGCGCGACCATGGCCCGCGACCGTTTTCTCGGAAAGAAAAACCCGTGGTTCGATCTCTTTCGCGTTGATCGCAAAAAATTTCATGGCGGCACCTGGCGCTACATCGTGGAGAACCTCGACTACCCTTTTTACATGGTCCGTGACCGCATGGGCGGCACGGAAGGCAAATCAGTCGACGCCGTCCAAATCGGCGAAGGAAAAATCCTGAAACTAAACGGACAAAAAGTCGCCGCCTACCGTGATGAATCGGGAAAAGTAAATCTGTGCAGCCCCGTTTGCACGCACCTGGGCTGCATCGTAAAATGGAATGTCGCCGACAAAACCTGGGATTGCCCGTGCCACGGCTCGAGATTCAAACCGAACGGCGAAGTCTTCTCTGGCCCCGCCGAATCGCCGCTGGAAAAAGTCCCGTGGCCCGATAAAAAGTAGCCGGCCTGTGCTCCTTAGTGGTCGTTGCGCTCTTTTTTTGCGGAAAAAAATTGAACGTCATCCCCGAAAAATGAGACAAAAGGCGCCCAAGGAATTTTTTAGTATGCCAAAACAGAATCAAAAACCGTCTAACAAAGAAGTCCAAATCCTCGAACTCCTCAAAAAAGTTCTACCAAAAACCATTTCCGATCCCAAGTTGGTCGAGAAGGTCTACAGCGCTTGCGAGCAGGAACTCAAAGCCAAGAACAAGGTCGTGTCGTTCGAAAAATTTTGCGAAAAAGTTGAACTGCCCGACCTCAAGGCCGGCACCGTTTCCGAAGTTAAAGAACAATTCGAAGCGTCGTTCGGCAAGGGCGCGGTTACGGTCAAGCCCGATGCGGAAAAGGAATCGCTCAAGGTTGAAGTCAACGTTGGCGAAGACACTTTTCAAGGCACCGTCAAAGTTCGTCCTGTCGGCGAAGTGAACGAAGAACAGGAAGTCGCGCTTAAGTTCGTACCGTTCCCGGTTTGCCTGCCGGCCGACCCTGAACTGGTTTGGGTCCTGGGCCGTCATGAAAATCTGACGCCCGATGAAGGCTGCATCAAGCTCACCAAACTGCAGGAAGATTTTTGGGCGACCAAAACCGGCCAGAAACTTTTAAAAGACCGCGTCGAACGCAGCTTCCCGGAATTCATCGCGCGCGTCCCGTCGAAGGCATTGACCGAACTCGGCCTGAAACGTCACTACAAAGAACCCGAACCGATCAAAGCATTCCGCACCCTGACGCCGCCCGAAAAGAAATCCAGATCGGCCGCGGCTCTCGCGGACGCCCGCCCGAGCGCATAACCATTGTTAGAGAGAAGGCGCTCCTTCTCGGTAACTTTGCAGGCAGCCCCGGTCCAAAACCGGGGCTGTTTCATTTTCACCTATCGCGAAATATTGCAACGCGCACAGCACGCAGGTTGAATACCCCTGCGAAGCCAATGAATACGCGCCATCAAATTCGTCTTAGCGCCAAATCATTCACGGTTGCGCGAATCTTATTCTTTGCGTTGGCCGCAATCGCATCGCTTCAAACAACTTTCGCTCAACACGCCAACCCACAACCTCCCTACCCACCAAGCAAAAAATTTTCCGGCATAAAATGGCATTGGGACACTAACCAAACTGCCGCAATCGGCAGTGATTTGTGGCCGGCGACGTGGGGACCTGACGACAATCTTTACCTTGCCTGGGGTGATGGCGGCGGATTTGGCGGCTCCGATTCAGATGGACGCGTCAGCATGGGCTTCGCACGCATCGAAGGCGGACCAAAACATTTCCGGGGAATCAACATCAACGGCGGCAAGAATCCCGAACACACCGCGTCCTTTCCCAAAAAAGGAAAAACCAGCGGACTGATTTTCGACCACGGCGTCCTCTACGCGAACATTAATCTGCAAGACGGCGCCTGGCCGAACGTCACTCACGTCATCGCGTGGTCCACCAATAACGCCGTCGACTGGACTCAGTGCGACTGGGTTTTTCCGAAAGGCCTCGGCAATTTTCAACCGGCGAGGTTTCTCAACTTCGGGCCCGACAACACCGGCGTTCCTGCGCGGTTGACCAACTACCTTTATTTATATGGCATGAAACAAGTGCCGCAACGCGCCTCGAGCAACTCGCTTTTTCTGGCGCGCGTGCCAACCGATAAAGTTTGCGACGCGCACGCCTATCAATACTTCGGCGGCGTTGACGCCTCTGGCAAACCCCGTTGGCAAACCAATTTCAGCCAGGCCCAACCCATCTTCAGCGATGCCAACGGAATCGGTTTGGGCGGCATCGGCTACAATCCGCATCTCGGAATTTTTCTCCTCACCACCTTTCACGTCGGCCCAGGCCAACTCGGCGTTTTCGAGTCGTCCGAACCTTGGGGCCCGTGGCGCACCATTGCTTACTACGAAGATTGGGGCCAAATGGGAAAAGAAGGCGAAGGCTTGACCTGCGAATTCCCCCAGAAATGGACCGCCGCCGATGGCCGCAATATGTGGGCGATCTTCTCTGTTTACGGCCAAGGCGCCAAAAGCGGGATCAAAGCCCACGATCGTTTCAATCTGATCAAAGTGACTTTGGAAATTCCAAAATAAAAACAGTCCCCAATGTTCAAAGTTCGATGTTCAACGTGCAACGTTGGATGTTCCCCTTCATCGCATTGATCACATAGCCTCGCTAATCCTACGCATCAGCTGAAGCTCCCCCAGCGCCGCCGTAAACCCGTGGCGTCGGTAAAACTCTCGACGCTCCGGCAAACAATAAAGCTCCAGATGTCGGACACGCGACAGCACCGGATGCTCCAGGATGTGTTTCAGGAGAAAAGAACCCAAGCCCGCGCCGCGGTGTTTCGAATGCACGATCACGTCGAATAGCAGGGCTTTATACACGCGATCCGTCAGAACCCGCGTAAATCCAACCAACTCCTGCGAATCCGAAGTGACGACACCGAAGATAAAATCGGAATAGTTGAGCATTGTCCGAACGTCCGCGAGTGAACGTCCAGCCGTCCACCACTCCTCTTGATATAGCGAATGAAGCTGCACGATCTGCGCTTCAGACAGCGCATCGATTATGGAGTATGGCATCATCGGTTTCACCAACAGCTACAAACAGTTTGGCAACGCATTCCGGCGACCGTCGTTCATTATCGATAGCAAGAACGCGAGCGCAACGACATATCTGCATCTGAACAAGTGTTCATATTTCAATCGTTGCTCATTTTTGAATTCTGAATCGCGTAGCGATTCTTGAAGGTAGCCGTGGGTTTCAACCCACGGAACCAATTTAAGAATAGGAAATGTGTCGCGTAGCGACACTTAAACCCCGCTCCGCGCTATGTCACCTCACTTTGGCAATTCCCCATCCAGCAACTTGATTACATCGCAGTCTTTAAAGACATTCCTGCGGTGTCTCCTCATTGCTCGGTCATTGTCTATTCTCTTTGCGCCCCTCCGTAATCGAGCGCAATTCTCCAACCAGATGCTGCATTGCCGCATTTAACTCAGAACACTTATCTTTGCCCGTCCTCACAGCCTCTTCATCAGCGTCCACAACTCGAACTTCATCATAGCCGATAAGATAAAAACGAATCTGACCAGCCTTTGGGTAAGGATACTGTTTGGTGGAAGCTGCATGTTCAAAATGTTTATCTCCAACCCTGACGCAAGTCTTTGCCGCATTTCGAACCGTTTCATGGCCAATTCCACCGATCACACCAAAGGTACCCGTTGTGTAAAGACTGGCATCACCCGTACTTCGCGCAACAACGGTGACAATCACAGAATTGATTGGCCAGTCCATTACGATGGCGCAGACGTGCGGAAACTCTGGCGTCGAATTTTGCCCGAAATCTCGCGGCTTCGTGGTTAACTGCTTCAACCGCAATTCGCGCATCGACTCCGCCGGACTCTTCTTCGATGAATCTTTTGTTTCTGACATAGCGATGAAAGTCCCAGCAATTACGAACGCGATAACGAAAAATGCACGCATATAGTTGTTCTGGGATCAGCTTACTGATTGTCAACAAGCCAGCAAAGAAGTTAAAACCGAGTGGCTCGAATAGCGAGCCATGAATGGCACACCTGCGCCACATTGACGCTATAAAGTGTGCCGGCGGCGACTTGTGTCATCTGTAAGTTACTGTGAATCAACCATCAAATTTAATTCCTCGGCGGGCACTCCCCCTGCTCCTAGTACCTGTAACTATATAGAGAGGCACAATTTTTTATGGCTAAAGTTTTAGGTATCGATTTAGGAACAACGAACTCTTGCATGTCCGTCATGGAAGGCGGCGAACCGCTCGTGCTCGAGAATTCGGAAGGCAAACGCACCACCCCATCCGTGGTCGCTTTCACCAAGACCGGTGAACGTCTCGTCGGCGAAGCCGCCAAGCGCCAGGCCGTCACCAATTCGCGCAACACCATTTATTCCATCAAACGTTTCATGGGCCGCAAGTTCGATGAAGTGCAGGAAGAACTCAAGCGCGTCCCTTACAAGGTCGTTCGTGCCAGTAACGGCGACGCCGCTGTCGAAGTCGAAGTGAACGGCAAGAAAGAGACTTACACGCCGCCGGAAGTTTCCGCGATGATCCTGAGCAAACTCAAAGCGGACGCCGAAATGCGTCTCAATGAGAAGATCACCCAGGCGGTCATCACCGTCCCCGCATATTTTAACGACTCTCAAAGGCAAGCGACGAAAGATGCCGGCAAGATCGCCGGCCTCGAGGTTCTGCGTATCATCAACGAACCAACAGCGGCGTCGCTTGCTTACGGTTTGGACAAAAAGAAGAACGAAGAAATCGCCGTGTATGACCTCGGCGGTGGTACGTTCGATATTTCCGTTCTCGAAATCGGCGATGGCGTATTCGAAGTGAAAGCGACCAACGGTGACACTCACCTCGGCGGTGACGACTGGGACAATCGCATCATGGATTGGATCCTGGACGAATTCAAAAAGACGAACGGCATGGACCTGCGCAAGCAGCCCGACGCTCTCCAGCGCATCAAGGAAGAAGCCGAAAAAGCGAAGATCGCTTTGTCGAACACTCAGCAATACGAAATCAGTCTACCCTTCATCACTGCTGACGCCAGCGGTCCGAAGCACATCCAGACGACTCTCACACGTTCCAAGATGGAACAACTTTGCGACGACTTGTTTGAACGCACCGTTGGCCCGGTCAAGGCGTGCTTGAAAGACGCCGGCATGACCACCGAGAAAATCAACGAACTTGTGTTGGTTGGTGGTATGACTCGTATGCCCCGCGTTGTCGACACTGCGAAAGCCCTCGTCAACAAACCACCGCATCAAGGTGTGAACCCTGACGAAGTCGTCGCGGTTGGCGCAGCCATTCAAGCAGGCGTGCTCAAGGGCGACGTCAAAGACGTTTTGCTCCTGGACGTGACCCCGTTGTCGCTCGGCATCGAAACTCTCGGTGGCGTCTCGACCAAATTGATCGAACGCAACACCACCATCCCGACGCGCAAATCGGAAATCTTTTCGACCGCATCGGACAATCAGCCCGGCGTGGAAATCCATGTGTTGCAAGGTGAACGTCAGTTCGCGCGCGACAACAAGACCATCGGCAAGTTTAACCTGACCGATATCCCACCGGCTCCGCGTGGTGTGCCGCAAATCGAAGTCACATTCGACATCGATGCCAACGGCATCCTGCACGTCAGCGCCAAGGACCTTGGCACCGGCAAGGAACAAAAAATTACGATCACCGCCAGCAGCGGTCTGTCGAAGGACGAAATCGAGAAGATGCGTAAAGACGCGGAAGCTCACGCCGACGAAGACAAAGCGAAACGCGAAGAGATCGAAGCTCGTAATGAAGCCGACAACGCCGTTTATCGCAGCGAGAAGATGCTTAAAGACAATG
>JAICXV010000014.1 GCA_025934545.1 Verrucomicrobiia bacterium | reverse complement strand
TGTTTGCCGGCGTTCATGGCGTCGACGGCGACTTGCGCGTGCCAGTTGTCGACCGTGGCGACGGTGATGGCGTCGATATCTTTGCGTTCGAGCAATTTTTCGTAATCCTTGTAACAATTAGCCGCGTCGATGCCGGCTTCCTTCTGGCCGCGCTCCATGTTCTTCGAAAACACATCCGACACGGCCGCGATCACGATGTTATTGTCCGATGCATGGTCGCGTTGCGACTTGATGTGGGTGCGACCCTGCGAGCCGCAGCCGACAAAGCCAACGACAATGCGGTCGTTCGCGCCGATGACGCGTCCGGTCGACGGCGCCTGGGTCTGACCGTAAACGGGGGTTTTAAAAATGTTAGTCGCGCCAACAGCGGCGGCGACCGTTGCGGCGGTCGCGGTTTTTTTGATGAAGGAACGACGGGTTTGAAATTCTGGAGAGTCTGGATTCATAGGAATGGAATTGTCGGCTTAAAATGCGAACGCGGTCAAGCTGATTGCGTGGTAGACGGGATGCGCCGGGGTTTGGTTTCAGCCGAATTCGCAGCAAGGGCGCGCGACGCATGCAGCCGTTGACTTGTTCTGGGTCGTTCACTAGGCTCGTGCGCATGCGTGGTCGTTTGTTCCGCATTTTTATTTTATTTGTCGCGCTGATTGCATTTCCGTTTCGGTCGCCGGCTCCCTTGATTTACCGCCAAGGCGAAGGTTTCACCTACGAATGGCCCGGTGATGAAAAAGGCAAATGGCGGCGTGAAAGCGCTCGCGAACAGCTTCAGGTCGCGCAGGAAGCATTCGATAAAAAGAATTATCGACTGGCGCTGAAAGCGGCCAAGCGGACGGTCAAATTGCGCAAATTGTCCGACTACGCGCCGCAAGCGCAGTATCTGATTGGCCGGTGTTACGAAGCTCAGCATAAAGACGAAAAAGCGTTCAAGGCTTATCAGGAGGTCCTGGAAAAATTTCCCAAGTTCCCCAATTACCAGGACGTGCAACAACGTCAGTTTGATATCGCTGTTCGGTTTTTAAACGGACAGTTCTATCGATTGTTTAGCTATGTGCCGCTTTATCGATCGTGGGAAAAGACGGCAGGGTTGTTTGAGAAAGTCGTAAAAAATGGGCCTTACAGTCCGATTGGGCCGCAAGCGCAAATGGACATTGGCGCGGCGCGTGAGAAGCAGAAAGAATATCCAAAGGCAGTCAAAGCGTATGAACGGGCGGCGGACCGTTACGCCGACCAACGTCAAGTGGCCGCCGATGCGACTTTTAAGGCTGGGCTGGCTTATCAAAAAGAAGCGAGGACGGCCGAATACGATCAAAGCGTGTCGGGCAAAGCGATCGCGACCTTCACGGATTTCATCGCGCTTTTCGAAGATGACCCGCGTGTGCCGGATGCGCGGCGTCGCATAAATTCGTTGCGCGCGGAAGAAGCTCGCGGGAGTTTTCGCATCGCGCAGTATTATGAGAAGGGCAGCCGATGGGAAAGTGCGCGCATATATTATAATGCGGCGTATGCCATCGACGCCAACTCGGCGCTCGGCATCCAGGCCCGTCAACGGATCGAAGCGTTGAAAAGCCGCACGCCTGCGCCGCCGGCAAAATAACATGCGCCCGTTGTTGATCCTTATCGTCGTGACCGCGCTCTGCGGGTGCGCTGGATACAGGTTGGGTCCGACGAATGGGGAGGTTGCGGGAACGCATTCGGTGCGCATCCAACCGTTTCGCAATGAAACGATGGAACCGCGCCTGACGGATTATGTCAGCCTCGAATTGCGCAAGCAGTTGCAACAGGACGGAACGTTTCGACTGGAAACACAGGAAGGCGGCGACATTGTTTTGAGCGGGCGGATTACAAAATTTTACCGCGGCGAACTAGCCTTTCAACCGACAGACGTCCTGACTCCGCAGGACTACACCCTCATCCTTACCGCGGAAATTACGGCGGTTGACCGGTTCACTGGCAAAACCAATTTGAGCCGGACGGTGAGCGGGCGCACGACGATTCGTGTCGGTGCCGACCTCGCCAGCGCGGAGCGGCAAGCGGTGCCGTTATTGGCCGAAGATTTAGCACGCAACACCGTATCGAGCCTCGCCGACGGGAGTTGGTAAATGAGCAAGCTGGCGCGCAACCTGATCGTTCTCGGGCTGGCGCTGGGAGTGTGGGGGATGTCTTTCTTCTTTATTGGCGATTCGAAGTCCGATTCCGATGATCCGACCCGCGAGGTGTGCCATGCGAACCTCGGCCAGATCCAGCGTGCCAAACAGAAATGGGCCAGTGACAATCATAAACCCGGCTCCGCTTTGCCGACGGTCGACGATTTAAAACCGTATTTTCCTAATCAAAGAATTCCACGCTGTCCGGGGCTGGGGAGCTATGTGATCAATGCCGTGGCCGATCCACCGCATTGCTCGATCACGACTCACACATATCCTTGAAGGGAAGGGAGGTGGGGTGGCCGACGGGACTCGAACCCGCAACAACCAGAACCACAATCTGGGGATCTACCATTGATCTACGACCACCAACCAAGCGGATAAAGTATGTTTCAGGGGTGGCATCGTCAAGCCGAAGCGTCCGCGGTCGCGTAGGACGACGCGATGGTTGTGGCGAGGTTGAGGGGGCGCAAGTTGGACGTTTGTGCGGATTTTCGGTAAGGGATTAACGCGTTCAACGATCGCAAAACCGTTCCTAGTCAAGAGCACGGGCAAACCCCTATAGCTTTCTTTGACTCGTTGAACGAGGTTCGATTATGCAGGTGGCAAAAGGGATTGGTTTCGGTTTGGTTTGTGGGTTTTTGATAGCGTCGGGTGTCCGCGCGGCTGACCAGATAAGTTCGGTTTCTGAACCTTCGGGCGCGACGACGAGCACGAATGTTGATAACACGGCAAAGAACTCGCGCGATCGCGATAATGCCACGCTCACGCCGGGCGACCAGGGGAACAGCAAATCCGATTTGGAAATGACGCGCAAAATTCGGCGCGCCTTGATGAAAAAACACGAGCTTTCGATGACCGCGAAAAACATCAAGATCATCACTATCGATGGAAAGGTGACTTTGCGCGGGCCGGTCAAGACGGATGAGGAACGGCGGATGGTCAACCAGATTGCGCAAGAGGAAGGCGCGGTTTCGTTGGACAATCAGTTGGAAGTTAAAGAGCCCAAGCAATAAGGAGTTTTATGGCGAACAAATCTGTTTTCTGTCTCGCATTGGACGAAGGCCAGGCCATCCGCATCGTTGATGAGTTGAAGACGGCCGGTTTTTCCAACAACGACATTTCGGTGCTTTTGCCGGATAAAAGCAGCACGCGCGAGTTCGCGCATCAAAAGGGCACGAAAGCTCCTGAAGGCGCGGTCACCGGCGCAGGTGCGGGAGGCATTGTCGGTGGAGCACTTGGCTGGTTGGCTGGGATTGGCGCGTTGGCGATCCCCGGACTTGGGCCGTTCATTGCGGCCGGTCCGATCATGGCGGCGTTAAGCGGAGCGGCGGTTGGGGCCGCGACCGGCGGTATAGTCGGAAGTCTTGTCGGCATGGGTATTCCAGAATACGAAGCCAAGCGGTATCAGAACCGCGTCCGTGAAGGGCGCATTTTGATTGCGGTCCATTCTGAAACGAGCGACCAGACCAAACGCGCCAAGCAGATTTTCGAAGATCACGGCGCAGAGGACATTGCCACCGCGGGCGAACAGCCTGTGAGCGAACGCGAACGGGCAACGGCACAATAGGATTTCAGGCAGGCCGGGCATTGCAGGCGTTGAACTTGGCTCTATCGCGCCTTAGTTCGATTAATCTCTACCGCAATTCGAAGGCTCTGGCCTTCGATTTGGCTGGTGTAACTCTCCATTTTCGGGCATCGTCAAACACTCGGCCATGTTCGTTTTACTATCATTCGCTTTGCCGTGGTCACATCGGATTTGGCCTTAGAACTAAATAATGGCCGGCTTGCGCAAAAACCTTGATTAAAATGGCCTCGAGAAGCATCTAAATGACTGCAATGACTCCCAATGTCGGTAAATCGACAGTTCTATTGTTTTGCCTGCTAATCGGCACGCTCAACGCGTTGAATTGCAACGCAGTCGAAGTGCCCGCGGCAAAGGTCAGTTACTATCGCGACGTCCGCCCCATCCTCCAGGCCAATTGCCAGGGATGCCATCAGCCGGCAAAAAACAAGGGCGGCTATGTCATGACCGATTTCAAGAAGTTGCTGGCGGGCGGTGACAGCGAAGGGACGGCGGTCGTTCCAAGTCATCCCGATAAAAGTTCGATTCTCAAAATGATCACGCCGAAGGATGGCGATGTTCGTATGCCGAAAGGCAAAACGCCGTTGGCTGATGTTGATGTGGCGACGATTCGGAATTGGATTGCTCAAGGCGCGGTCGATGACACGCCGGCAGATGCGATTCGGCATTACGATACCGAACATCCGCCTGTTTACACGCGTTTGCCGGTAATTTCTTCGCTGGATTTCTCGCCGGATGGAAAATTGCTGGCGGTTTCCGGTTTTCACGAAGTGCTGCTTTATGACGTCGTGCCGGGCGCGACGCCGAAACTAGCGGCGCGCTTGATCGGTTTGTCGGAACGGGTCCAGTCATTGCGCTTTTCGCCGGATGGCCAGCGGTTGGCTGTCGCAGGCGGTGATCCTGCGCGGATGGGCGAAGTGCAGGTTTGGGATGTGGCCAAACGCAAGTTGGCCCTTTCGACGCCTGTCAGTTACGACACGCTTTACGGCGTGAGCTGGTCGCCGGACGGGAAGCTGCTTGCGTTCGGTTGTCCTGATAACACGGTGCGCGCGATTGATTCGTCCAACGGCAAGCAAGTGGTGCAGATGGGCTCGCACAGCGATTGGGTGATGAGCACGGCGTTTTCGCTGAAGAGTGACCACATTATTTCTGCCAGCCGCGACATGAGCGTCAAGTTAACGGAAATCGCGACGCAGCGTTTCATCGACAACATCACGTCGATTACTCCCGGCGGATTGAAAGGCGGAGTTCTTGCGGTGGCGCAGCATCCGACGCTGGAACATTTCATTGCGGGCGGCTCGGATGGAATGCCGCGCGTTTATCGGACCTTCCGCGAAGTAAAACGCGAGATCGGTGACGATGCGCAGTTAATCGCAGATCTGTTCCCGATTACCGGCCGCGTTTTTGCAGCGCGTTTTAGTGCGGATGGAAAGCGCATTGCTTGCGCCGGCGGCGTCGATCGAGTCGGCGAGGTGGTTGTTTGCAGTTACGATTATACGAATGATGTCCCGAAGGAATTGCGCGAGATCATGGGCAAAGTCCCGGGCACGCGCAAAAAGGAAGAAAACGACCGATTGGCCGAATATAAAAAATCGGGCATTCGCGAAATTTCGCGCGCGTCGGTTCCCGAGGCAGAGATTTACTCGGTCGCTTTTAATCCAACCGGCACTACTATCGCCGCCGCCGGTTCTGATGGAATGATTCGGTTCTTTAACGCAGCCGATGGAAAGGTGACTGTTAAATTTCCGGCGGTGGAGGTCACGACCAGCGCCGCCGTCGCTAAAGCCGAGAAGCCGATTGATTATATTCGCGACGTCAGTCCGACCATCGCGCACCTCGGTTGCAACGCCGGGACATGCCATGGCGCGAAGGAAGGAAAGAACGGGTTCAAACTTTCGCTACGCGGTTATGATCCGGAAACTGATTTGCGCGCGTTGACCGATGACCTGGCGTCGCGCCGCGTCAATCTCGCATCGCCGGATGACAGCTTGATGTTGCTCA
The DNA here is from genome assembly GCA_025934545.1 of Verrucomicrobiia bacterium. Taxonomy (GTDB): domain Bacteria; phylum Verrucomicrobiota; class Verrucomicrobiia; order Limisphaerales; family Palsa-1400; genus JAICXV01. The sequence continues at coordinate 5,333 of JAICXV010000014.1, read as the reverse complement.
AGGCCATTGCCGAAGTGCCGCATGAAGGTGGCCGTCGCACGACGCGCGACAGCAAATATTATAAGATCCTCCGCCAATGGATCGCGGAAGGCGCGAAGCTGGACATGAAATCGCCGCGCGTGGTGAAGATTGAAATTTTGCCACAGAATCCCGTGGTGCAGAAAATTGGCTCGACGCAACAGATGCAAATCAAAGCGACGTACGCCGATGGCGTTGTTAAAGACGTCACCGCAGAAGCGTTCGTTGAAAGCGGAAACACGGAGGTCGCGACCGTGGACCCCAATGCGTTGATCACCACGGTCCGTCGCGGCGAAGCGCCGGTGTTGGCGCGGTTCGAAGGCAATTACATTGCGACCACTATTACGGTGATGGGCGACCGGACTGGATTCACGTGGAAACAACCTGAAACCTGGGGAAAAATCGACGAGCTCGTGGCCGCAAAATGGGAGCGGATGAAGATTGAACCTTCTGATGTTTGCACGGACCTGGAATTTATCCGCCGCGTTTATCTCGATTTGACGGGTCTGCCGCCGTCGCCGGACCAAATTCGTTCGTTCCTTGCCGACAAGCGCGAAACGCGGGTGAAGCGCGATGCGATGATCGATTCGCTGATTGGCAGTCCTGAGTTCGTTGATTATTGGGCGAACAAATGGGCCGACCTGCTGCAATGCAACAGCAAGTTTCTCGGGAGCGAAGGCGCGGAAATCTTCCGCAACTGGATCCGCACGCAAGTCGACAAGAACGTGCCGTATGACAAGTTTGCGCGAGAAATTTTGACGGCCACCGGTTCGAACCGTGAAAATCCCGCGGCAAGTTATTGGAAGATTTTGAGGACGCCGGCGGAAGCAATGGAGAACACGACGCAGTTGTTCCTGGCGACGCGCTTTAATTGTAACAAGTGCCACGATCATCCGTTCGAACGTTGGACGCAGGACCAGTATTATCATCTCGCCGCATTTTTCGCGCAGGTCTCGTTTGCGAAAGACCCAAAGAGCGGTGACAAAACGATTGGTGGAACTGCGGTGGAAGGTGCGAAGCCGTTATACGAAATCGTGAGCGACGCGAAAGAAGGCGAAGTCACACACATTCGCACGGGCAAAACTTCGCCGCCTGAATTTCCTTATGTGACAAAGCTCGCTGTTGCCAAAGCGAAGGAAGTTGCGCCTTCCAAGGACGGCAAGATTAATGAACCGAGCGGCAGCGTAAAAGAATCGGACAAGCCGCGCCGCGAACAGTTGGCTGATTGGATCACGTCTCCCGATAATCGTTTCTTCGCGTCGAGTTATGCGAATCGCATGTGGGGATATATGCTCGGGGTCGGCATTATCGAACCGCTCGACGATATCCGCGCTGGTAATCCGCCCAAAAATCCGGCGCTGCTCGAATACCTCACGCATGAATTTGTTGATAGCGGGTTCGACACGCGACATTTGATGAAGCTCATTTGTAAATCGCGCACCTATCAACTCGCGATTCGCGTCAATAAGTGGAATGAGGAAGATAAAGTGAACTATTCGCACGCGATTGCCCGGCGTCTGCCTGCGGAAACACTTTTTGATACCGTTTTCAAAGTCACTGGCACGATGCCCGATATTCCGGGTGCGAAACCAGGCGAGCGCGCCATGCAATTGGCCGACGTGGCGATTGACAGCAATGGTTTGCTTGCGACACTGGGCCGTCCGGCGCGCCAAAGCGCCTGCGAATGTGAACGCAGTAGCGATATTCGAATGGGCTCGGTCATGGCGTTGCTGAGCGGACCAACTATTTCCAGCGCGATCAATCAACCGACCAATGAATTGGAGAGACTCGTCGCATCGGAGAAGGACGACCGGAAGTTAATCGACGACGTCTTTATGCGCGTCGTGAACCGTCCGCCAACAGAACCGGAAATCACCAACACGCTCGCGTTGCTAAATGAGGTTGATACCGATCGTGTCGCGGTGTCCGATCAATTAGCGAAGGTTGAAACGAAGCTCGCGCCGGCGTTGGAGAAGTTGAATGCTGAGCGCGATGCGAACATCGCGAAGGCGCAAACCAATTTGGCTTTCTACACAGACATGACGGCGTCGCTCAGGGCGGAGTTGGAGAAGCATCGCCAAAACGAAATCGCGCTGACGAAGCGTGAGCTGACTGATTACGAGAAATCGATCCCGATTCAGGCGGCATTGCTGGAAACCAAGAGCAATCCTGCCGAAGCCAAAACCGTTTGGACATTGGTCGACCCCGACAAGGTATCGCTCAGCGGCAAGCGCAAAGGAAAACCGATTAAGAATGACGACGGTTCGGTTTACGTGCCGAAGGTGAAGGGGCCGGCGGATTATTTTGTCGTGGCGAAATCGCCCCTGACGAACATCACGGGCGTAATGCTCGAGGTGTTGCCAGACGATTCGTTGCCTGAATTTGGGCCGGGACACGCGCCGAACGGGAATTTTGTCTTGAGCGAATTTGAAATGAAATGGTCCGCTGGAAAAGAAGCGCCCAAGACATTTGCGAAATTTACCGACGCGCGCGCGGATTTTTCACAGCAAAGTTTTGATATTCACCAGGCGATCGACGGCGTGACTTCAGGCGCGAATGGTTGGGCGATGGCCGGCGCACCGGGTGTATCGCGCCACACCGCGACGTTTAAATTGGAAAAACCGCTTGGAGACAGCAAAGGTTTGATGCTGCGCTTCGCTTTGAAACACGGATACGATGCGGAACATTTGATTGGCAAATTCCGTTTGTATGTCACGAGCAGCGCGGACCCGCTTGATTTCGGTTTCCCCGAAAACGTTGTGAAAGCCGCTCGCGCTCCGGCCGGCCAACGAACGGCGGAACAATCTGCGGCGATCATCGATTTGGTGCGCAATTCCGACACGGAACTTTGGAAGCGCAAGGCGGCCCTGAAAACGATTTCGATGCCGTTGCCGGAAGATACGAAGCTTGCAGAATTGAAAGATGCCTTGAAGAAAGCGAAGGAACCGGTGGCAGTCGATCCGGTGCTGGTGCAGTTGCGGGAAGACGCCGAGGCGAGCGTCAATCAAAGCAAAAATAAACGACTGACGGTCGTGCAGGATTTAACGTGGGCGCTGATTAACAGCCCGGGATTTTTGTTCAATCACTAGAAAGGTTTTTATGATCAACATTGCTGGTGGAACGTGCAGTGACCTTTGCGATCCGCAAATGAAGATGACGCGCCGCGATCTCTTACGCATCGGCGGCACAGGCATACTTGGCTTGTCGCTGGGTTCGCTGCTGAAACTCCAGGCGATGGCTTCGCCGGGCCGCGGCGGCGGGCCGGGCTGGGGCATGGCCAAAAATGTGGTCATGATTTATTTGCAGGGCGGCCCGAGCCATCTTGATTTGTGGGACCCGAAAGAAAATGTCCCGGACAACATCCGCAGCGCGTTCAATCCGATTCCCACGAAAATTCCGGGGGTCAACTTTACCGAGATCTTGCCGGGACTGGCCAAAGTGAATGACAAATTCACGATGATCCGTTCGATGAGCTACACTCCGAACGGCTTGTTCAATCATACGGCGGCCATTTATCAGATCATGACGGGTTACACGACGGACAAGGTCAGCCCGTCTGGACAGCTTGAGCCGCCGGACCCGAAAGATTTTCCGAATTTCGGATCTCAAATTACGCGTTTGCGACCAGTGACCGAGCCGATGCTGCCATTTGTTCAGTTGCCACGTCCGTTGCAGGAATCAAACGTCGTCGGCAAAGGTGGCGGCGCTGGTTTCCTCGGGAAAGCTTACGATCCTTACACGCTCTTCCCCGCTGGCGACGATATGGACATGAAGAAGATGGACCATATTCATGTCGATGATCTTAAACTGCCGCCGGAAGTTTTTGCGTTACGCCTCAAACGCCGCGCGCAATTGCGCGACACGATCGAGCAGGCGATGCCGGATATCGACAAGGCGGTCGAAAGCTACAATCTCGACGATTATTACAAGCGGGCATTGAACCTGATCATTTCCGGTCGCGCACGCAATGCGTTCGATCTCACGCAGGAGAAGGACAAGATGCGCGATAGTTATGGCCGAAATACTTTCGGCCAAAGCTGTCTTCTGGCCCGCCGCCTCATTGAAGCAGGCACGCGCGTGGTTGAAGTCATTTGGCCAAAAGTGGCCAATTCCGACAATCACTCGTGGGACCACCACGTCGATCTGACCAAACGCATGAAGAACCAGTCCGGGCCGATGCTCGACCAAGGGCTCGCGGCATTTTTCGCCGATATGGATTCGCGCGGATTGCTTAAAGAGACGCTGGTCGTCGTCATTGGTGAATTTGGCCGCAGTCCCGTCAAAGGCGTTAGCACTTCAGGAAACGGCAATTCCGCGGATGGCCGCGATCATTGGCCGTATTGTTACACATCGATCATCGCTGGGGCCGGTACTCGTCGCGGTTATGTTCATGGCAAATCCGATAAAACGGGCAGCAGCCCAACGGAAGACCCGGTGCATCCGACGGAAATTCTCGCCTCGATGTATCACGCTTTCGGCATCGATCCGGAAACGATTGTTTACAACCATCTCAAGCAACCGCGCGAGTTGGTCAAGGCGAAAGCGGTGACGAAGTTGTTCGCGTAATCAGTGCGGCAGTTGCGGGTTCGTGCCCCATTGCTTGTTGGGTTCAGCGCCCATGGTGAAGGCGATCGCTCCGCCGTTTTTCAGTTCGCTGTAAGGCAGGAACGGCGAGTCCAAATTCTTTCCGTTCAATTTCACTGATTGAACGTAGATGTTTTTGTCGGAAATATTTTCGGCAGTGATCGTGAAATCTTTTCCATTGGAAAGATGCATCGTCGCTTTCGGAAGTTGCGGTGCGCCGATGACGTAGTAATCGCTCCCCGGACAGACGGGATAAAAACCCATGCAGGTGAACAAATACCAGGCCGACATCTGCCCGCAATCGTCGTTGCCACAGAGCGAACCCGGCGTGTTTCCGTATTGAGTTGAGATGACCTGATGCAACAACTTCGCGGCTTTCCACGGTTGGCCAAGGTAGCTGTAGAGATAAATGATGTGATGGCTTGGTTCATTGCCGTGCCAGTAATCGCCGATGCAGCCGCGTTGGTCGTTCGGTGAAAGAATTTTCGTCGATTGATTATTGGCAAAAAACTCGTCGAGCTTGGCGATGACTGCGTTTGTTCCGCCCATCAACTTAATGAGCCCAGGCACATCCTGCGGTGCGAACCATGAATATTGCGCGCTGGCGCCTTCTGTTACATCGGCTGGATATTGGCGGACGCCGCCGAACATGTGGGCATCGAAGCCTTCGCGGAATTTGCCGTTGGAATCTTTGGAATGCATCCAGCCAATGCTCGGGTCGTAAATGTTTG
>JAICXV010000238.1 GCA_025934545.1 Verrucomicrobiia bacterium | reverse complement strand
TAGGAACTGGTCCAAAGCTTTTTGTTGATGGGCAGCCACCAATTCATGATCGAACCAACAAACAACAAGATGTTGCCGAAAACGAAAAGCCAGGCGGTTTGTTCGGATTGCGTTTTGCGGCTGCGCAGAATGTGGCCGGCCATAATGCCGAACAGCACGCTCGCGATAGCGGGAAGAGTGCTGATGGAACCTTCCGGATCGCGGGGCGCCATTTCTTTGTAGACGTGATGCGGGAAAATCAGGCTGTCGATGTATTCCGAAAAATTGCCGTGCACGGTCATAACTCCGTGGCCGACGCCAGGCACGGGCCCGAACGCCATCAACAACCAATAACCAATGAGAAGAGTAACAATGGCGGCGATTTGTCCGCGAATGCCGGTCATTAAATAAATGGCGGCGGCGAAGAAATAGCACACGCCGATACGTTGCAGAACGCCGGGAATGCGAATCGTCGAAAAATCATAAAACGGAAATCCGTTCAGCGCGATGCCGATGGCAACAAGGATCATCGACCGCCGCAGCACTTTGAAAAACAATTTGCCCGGCGCTTCGCCCGATTCGATTTTGCGACCGATCGAAAATGGAATGGCGACGCCGACGATCCAGAGAAAGAACGGGAAAATGAGGTCGGTGAATGTCCAACCGTTCCATGGCGCGTGATCGAGCGGTTCGTAGAGGTTGCTCCAATCGCCGGGATTGTTGACCAGAAGCATCGAAGCCATCGTAGCGCCGCGAAAGACGTCGAGGGATATCAGGCGTGTTGGCGTTGCGGCGGAAGTCGATTCAGCCGTCGTCGCTGATGCAGGATTACCTATTTGTTGCCCCATCGCCATTTTGGTTTTTCACCTTTCCACCAGCAAATGCCGACGAGAATAAAAGTCATCACGGCGACGACGAGTTCCATCGCCACAACGTTTTGAGAAAGAAACGCGACTGCAGCAATCGTCAATGCAACCCAAACGCATAAGACAATCCAGCCCTGCCAACAACACGGTGCACCCCACCCCCCCCCGTATTTCTTAGCCGGGAACCACATCTTTCGGTCGGGTTGCATGTCGGAATGGTAAATTATAAACGCTGGAAAAGGCAACGGGCGTCTTTGATTTCCAGGACTGGTTCAGTTACGGGAGTTTATGGCCGGCAGCGCTGCAGGTTGGATTTTTGTCCACAGCGTTAATCAAATAAACTCCTCCGGCCGGACATTTCAGAAGCTTGTCACCTCGAATGTACTTAGGCAAATCGTCGGAAGTCGGTGTGTCGTTAGACGTCTTTTTATTTTCCAAAGCCCATTGTTGTTTTGCTGCGTCAATAATACGAAGGTTGTTGATGCAACTGTGTTCCGTTTCTTTAGCCAGTTGCTCCGCAGAAGCAAAAAACAATCCGTTTGTTCCCGCCTGAACGCTGCCATCACACCATAGACAGTTTCCGTGAAGCGGACAAATGGCGAGAATCTCCGTTGGGAAAATGTCAGCAACGTTTGTTCCGGTATGAACGAGATACGTTACATTCGCATCTTTTAGGGCCGCAAAATTTGTGACGGTTTCGCGAGCCCAATCAGCGGGACAAACCAAAACCTTCGTCGAAACCAATTCATTCGACATCACCATGAAATGCAAATAGCTGTTCGAATCAAAGCCATTGTCGGCTGTCTTGCAATATTCAAGCGTGCCGCCCTCTTTTGACGGAGTATTAAAGGGAAAGCGGTCGTTGTTGTCGCCCGCCCAAACTCTAAATGCGACACCCATTTGCTTAAGATTATTCATGCACATGATGCGTTGAGCGCGAAGCTGCGATTGGGCCATACCTTTCGTAAATTCATCACCGGAGGCGTCCGCAGCCTGACGGAGCGTGGCTGCTTGCAATGCATCCTTGGCTACGCCCGCACCGCGGTCGTAAAGGTCGGCCAGCGCATATCCGGCGACAGCGAGGCCCTGATCTGCGGCCTGCTGATACCAACGTTTTGCTTCATAAAAATTTTGAGGTAAATGGGTATCGGTGCCTCTAATACCGTAGCCACTTTGATAAAAGTCACCGACGAGAAATTCCGCAAAGGCATCGCGCTGCGCGGCAGCTTTCTTCCAGAGGTCGAGCGCCTTTGGAATATCTTCCTCGACACCATTGTGCGATGCGTAGGCGATGCCCAGAAATAATTGCGCACGCACATTTCCCTGGTCAGCGGCTTTTTGAAACAGCTCAACGGCCTTTACCGGATCCTTGGAGACGGCGACCCCTTCCAAATACATGCGAGCGAGAAGAAATTGCGAGTCAGACTCCCCTTTGTCAACCTTTTCTCGCAGCCCAAACGAAATCGCCTTGGCAAACCACTCGTAGGCGACATCGACGTTGGTGGTTGATAAACTTAAAAAGGGAACTGCGATGAAACCCATGCTGGCCAAAGCCTCGGGCAAATTGTGGGCCGCGGCCTTTTGATAGTATTCTCGGGCTTTGGCAGAACTGATTTTAATTCCCGGCGCACCGTACTGATGCAGGACGCCGAGTCGGTAATCGGCGTCCGCTTGTTTTTGGTCGTCAAGCTGCGGCTCCGCTTTTGGCGCGGTGCTGATCTTAACCGGTGTAGGTGTAGTCATGTCGGACGAAGGTCCACGCTCAGGCGCCTTCGCCTTCCGACCGGACTGCGCATACCAGACACCCAAGGCGGCGATTGTTACGACGCCCAATGCAACAATTATGCCGGCGGTTTTTCTACCAGATGGTTTTTGATTTGGCTGCACATGCCGGTCGTCCGGTGCACTCGGAAAGTTAGCGACTTGCGTTTCGGGTTTTGATTGGGGCGATTGCGGTGAAACAGCGGTCGCAGTTGCAAGGTGGGGCTGCCCTTCCGCCGTTTTTTCGCCCGGCCCGACCACCACCGGTTCCGAAGGTGGTGGCAATTCCAATATCTTCCGCACGACCTGCGCGAGATATTGCAAATGCTTCTCCAGCGGCGGCGTGAACGCATCGAGCCAATGAGGCGTGCTGATAAAATATTCCAACGATTCGTCGGGCGTTACGTTTTCAATGCGCAACGGAATCACCGGGATTCCACGATTCACCGCGCGTTCCACTTCGCGATTGATCTGCGAAGAGCTGTTCGCGTTCGCGGAAAAAATCAGCACCATCGCGCGTGCGCCTTTGATGGCTTGAACGATGGATTTGCCCCAATCCATTCCCGGCAGAATATCTCTTGGCGCAACCCAGCAGCGAATTCCTTGCGATTCCAGAAGTGAAACGACGGCATCCGCGACGGGTTTGTCTTTGGAAGAATGACTGACAAAAACGTCGTGGGCCATTAGGCCAATGGGTAGTCCTCAGTCAAAGACATGGCAAGAAAAATAGGCGGGCGCGCAGCATGTGGAATTTCGCTTGCCAATTTTCGCGCGGAAGCATTGACTCGAAATGTTCTTTGAAAGTCGAAACGTTGCCAACGCTGGGAACCTCGTGTGAATCGAGGACGGTTGCGCCACTGTAACGGGTGACAAACTCCCAATGCCACTGGTCGTCGCATCAACCAACGCGATACCGGGAAGGCGGGAGGGCGGTCAATAGCCCGAAGTCAGGATATCAGCCTGGTAATGCTCGTCTGCTCATCTCTTGCACAAGAGCCGGGCACTTCTCCGACAAGAGAAGGATGAGGCCAGACTCGTGGATCTGTTTTCCACGAGATTCGATGAATGCCTTCATTCCCCGTTTTGTCGGAGTCTGAAGGTTTTTTATTTTCAGGCTCCGCACTGGTCTCCCGTTAAAACAATTGGCTGTGGCACGCTCCCGCGCGCCCGGCCGAAAATGGAAAGAAGACCAGTATGAAGAAAAGTTTGTTGTTTGCAGCGCTCGGTGCGTTGCTTTGTTCCGCGACCGTTCACGCCGCGGCCACATTTGCCAATCAAGTTGTCAGCTACAATCCCGGCACCGGTACCAGTTCTCACTTCACGAACGACACATCGGTTGTGCTTGGGCAACCGTCGACGGTGAATCCATTTGGAGAATCGACCGACCCGTTTGATCCTCCTTACGGCACGAATCAAATTCTATCTGTCGGCGCCGGCGGTTGGGTAACGGTCCGGTTCGATACGCCGGTTGTGAATTTGCCGGTCAATCCGTTCGGGCGCGACTTCATCATCTACGGCAATTCTGGATTTATCATCACGAATGATTTTGATTTCACGACGTTCAATTGGATCGGCACACCGTCGACGGATGGGTCTTTGTTCGGACAGAGCACCGGACAGACGCTGGTGTCGGTCAGTCGTGACGGCGTTAATTTCTATGTGCTCGATCCAGCACGCGCGCCCGCGGTCGATTATTTATTCCCGACTGATGGGAGCGGCGATTTTCAAACGGCACTCGATCCTTCCTTGACGCAAGCCGACATGGCGGGCCTGACCCTCGATCAGATCCATGCGCTCTATAACGGCTCAGCAGGCGGAGCGAGTTTTGACATTTCCTGGGCTCTCGATGCGAGAGGCCGCCCCGTTAATCTGCCCGAGATCCGTTACATTCGTGTCGACGTCTTGAGCGGCAAGGCGGAGATCGACGGCTTCGCTGCTGTGTCGGGACCGCGCCGAGGACCGAAAAAATAGCACTGGAGCGCGGACTTCAGTCCGCTTCGACGTCATGAACTTCCTTGGCGCAAGATTCCTATCGGAGATGAAGCGAACTAAAGTCCGCGCTGCGATTGGCCTTTTGTTCGGCATCGCCACGTTGTCACTCAACGCGGCGGTGCTGACTGAAGATCTTTCCACGGACCCCGCGTTGCGTGGATGGAAAGTTTTTGGAAACACCAACCTCGCTTCCTGGAACCCGACAAATCACAACCTGCAGTTCACCTGGGATTCTTCGCAAACGAACACCTACTTTTATCATCCGCTCGGCACCATCCTCGGCAAAAGCGATGACTTCACGCTGGCGTTCGATCTGACGTTGCGCGATCTCGCCATCGGAGTGAATGCCGGCAAGCCCTACAGTTTTCCGTTGTGCGTCGGACTGCAGAATTTTGTCGATGCGATCGGCCCGAACTTTTATCGCGGCAACGGTCATCTCTCGCCAAACCTGACGGAGTTTGCATTTTTCGGCGACAGCGGTTACGGACCGACGGTCTGGCCGAGTTTTTGGTCGACGAACAGCGTGTTGAGTT
>JAICXV010000545.1 GCA_025934545.1 Verrucomicrobiia bacterium | reverse complement strand
CAAACGTTTGCCGACGGAAGCAGAGTGGGAATACGCGGCGCGCGGTGGTTTGACGAACGCGGCGTTCACGTGGGGCAATGAGATGACGCCCAACGGCAAATGGAACGGGAACATTTGGCAAGGCCGGTTCCCAAGTGAAAACACCATCGCCGATGGATTCAAGGGCACGGCGCCCGTCGCGAGTTTTCCGCCGAACGGTTTCGGACTTTTCGATATGGCCGGAAATGTTTGGGAATGGTGTGCCGATTGGTACCAGCCAGAATATTTCGCGCAAAGCCCGAAGAAAAATCCGCCAGGGCCCGAGGAAAGTTTCGACCCGAACGAACCGGGCGTGGCCAAACGCGTCATGCGCGGCGGTTCGTTTTTGTGCAGCGACGTTTATTGCACCGGCTATCGGCCGAGCGCGCGCATGAAATCGTCGCCCGACACCGCGCTGTCGCACACGGGCTTCCGTTGCGTGCGCAATTAAAATGGCGAACACGAAACAACCGGCAGCGGCAAAACCGGAGGGACGAATCAAACAAGTCCCGGGCTCGATAGTGGCGTCGGGCGATCAGCAAAAGTTTGTCTGGATTATCTGTGCGGTGCTGGCGTTGACGACGCTTGCAATTTTCTGGCCGATCACCCATCACGAGTTCGTCAATTTCGATGACACCGATTTCGTGACCCAAAATCCGCACGTGCAGGCGGGCATCACGTGGGAAGGCATCAAGTGGGCATTTTCGCCGCACACGGAAGTCGCGCGCAATTGGCATCCGTTGACAATGTTGACGCACATGCTCGACTGCCAGTTGTTCGGATTGAACGCAGGCATGCATCATCTCGTCACCCTGCTCTATCACATCGCCAACACGCTGTTGCTGTTTTTGGTGCTGCGGAAAATGACGGGCGCGCTTTGGCGCAGCGCGATTGTCGCGATGTTGTTCGCAATTCATCCGTTACACGTCGAGTCGGTCGCGTGGATGGCCGAACGCAAAGATGTTTTGAGCACATTGTTTTGGCTGCTCGTCATGTGGGCTTACACAAATTACAGTCGAACATTCGCGATCAGGAACTACGTGTTGGCGTTAGTCTTTCTTGCGCTAGGGCTTCTGTCCAAACCGATGTTAGTCACAATGCCATTCGTACTTCTTTTGATGGACTACTGGCCACTCAAGCGATTCAGCCTAACAAATTCACAGAAACAAAATACCATCCCAAACAAAAAGAATCCGCCACCGATCGACCAGTCATCCGACCGACCCGAACTATTTTGGCGAGCAAGCCCAAACGTTGGGATACGAATTCTACAGCTTTTTGCAGAGAAGATTCCCTTCTTCATGTTGGTCTCGCCGATGATCTGGATGACCTTTTATATTCAAAAAACTGGCGGGGCGATGCTTAGCACCAACGATCTCACGCTCAGCACACGCATCGGCAACGCGCTCGTCTCCTATTGCAAATACATCATCAAAATGTTTTGGCCGGACAATCTCGCCGGCTTGTATTTGCGGCATGGCGATTGGCCCATTGGACTAGTCGCACTCGCCGCGTTGTTCTTGATTGCAATGTGTGTCATCGCCGTCGTGCTCGCGAAGCGCAAACCGTATTTCACCTTCGGCTGGTTCTATTATCTCGGCACGCTCGTCCCGGTCATCGGCGTCGTTCAAGTCGGCATGCAAGCGATGGCCGATCGGTTCACTTATGTTCCGATGACCGGTCTTTTCATCGCGTTGGTATGGGGACTTTGGGACTTCGCGCAACGAACTGGAACACGTCGAGAAGCTTTAGTCATTGTCGCCGTCGCGAGTTTTATCGCGTGTGCTGCCGTCACGCGTCACGTGCTGCCGTTCTGGACGAACAGCGAAACGTTGTTCAATCGCATGATCGCCGTCGACCCAAACAATTTCATGGCGCACTACAACCTCGCCAATCAATACAATCGCAAGGGCAACAAGGAAGCGGCCATTGAACAATTCCAGTTGGCGCTAAAGGCCGAACCGAATTATGCCGAGGCGCACAATAATCTCGCCGGCGTTTATCAGGACCAACGCCGGTTCGACGAAGCGATTGCCGAATACGCGCAGGCCGCGCACATCTACAGCAACACGACCTACGTCGTGAACCTCGCCAACGCCTACGTCAACGCGGGCCGCTACGCCGAGGCCTTGCCGATTTACGAAGAAGCGCAGCACCTCGATCCGAAATCAACCGACGCGCGCGCCAACGCCGCACTGGCGCAAGTGGCCTGGGGAAATCAGCTCGCAACTTCCAATCGAGTCGCCGATGCGGAGCAACATTTTCGCGCCGCGCTGCAAGCAAATCCAAACAATGCCGACGCCCTCGCGGACCTCGGCCTCTGTCTCACGCGCGAAGGCGATTTGCAAGAAGGCGGACAACGATTGCTCGACGCAGAGAAAATGCGCGGCAAACCCACGACAAGCGATCCAGTTGCCTTTGCGCAGTTGGCCTGGGCAAATTATTTATCGGCCAAGAACAGCCTGAAGGAAGCAATCACGCATTACGAAGCCGCGGCGAAATTGGAGCCATCGAACCCCGATATCTACAATGGGCTGGGCGTTTGCTACGGAATGCTCGGCGACATGCCGGATGCGGCGAAACAATTTGAACAAGTCTTGCGATTGAACCCCAACGATTCCGCCGCGCACGGCAACCTCGGCAACGCGCTCGCCGCGCAAAACAAAATCGACGAAGCCATTCCGCATTATCTGGCTGCGCTGAAAAACAATTCGAACGATTTTCAGGCCCACTTCAACCTCGCGCTTTCCCTGTCACGAATCGGCCGCAAAGCCGAAGCCATCGACCATTACAAACAAGCCATTCAGATCAATCCAAATTACGTCGAAGCGAAAAAAGCGCTGGCTGACCTGGAAAAATAACGACGGCGCAACACGACTGCCCAACGTTCAGTCTCCCATCTTCCATTTGTCCGACGGCGTGCGCGCAGTTTTCAGATAATTGGAAATTTTGGCAACGACGTCCGGATGTTGCGCGGCAACGTTGTGGTCTTCGTGAATGTCCTTTTTCAAATCGTAAAGTTCGTCCGGT
>JAICXV010000709.1 GCA_025934545.1 Verrucomicrobiia bacterium | reverse complement strand
TCACCCGAAACCGCCATCTTCACGAAGGGCAAGACGTTGTTTGGTTTGGACAAATCCAAACGCGCTTTGCTCGACGCCAAGTCCGCCGTCATTTGCGAAGGTCAATTGGATTTGATCGCCTGCTTTATGGCCGGCGTGAAAAACATCGTCGCGCCACAAGGCACCGCGTTCACCGCCGATCATGCGCGGATTTTGAAGCGTTACGTCGATGAAGTGGTCTTGTGCTTCGATGCCGACAACGCTGGCCAGAACGCTGCGGTTCGCGCGATGGACGTTGTGCTTCCGGCGGGCTTGGCCATTCGTGTCGTGACGATTCCCGCGCCGCATGACCCGGACAGTTTCATCAAAGAGTTCGGCGCGGAAGCTTTTCAGGAGCGAATTAAAAAGGCCCAGGGCTTTTTCGATTACTATCTGGACCGCCTCTGCAAAACGAACGACCTTACGACTGATCGCGGCCGGGTCGCGGTCGTGCAAGCAATGTCGCAAGCCGTCCACAAAACCAACAGCCCGATCTTGCTGGATAGTTATGCGCAGGCGACTGCGATCAGAATCGGCGTCGACCAGAACGCCGTCCGCACGGAATTTAAGAAGGGCGTCCGTGCCGCGACCCGCGTTCAAGATAGTGACGAACGGGTGACAGTCAGTTCGCCTCTGGAGCCGCCGCCAACCGAGGAATGGTGGCTGCTTCGTTTGTTACTTGAAACCGATGATTTCACCACTTGGATTGCTGAAAATCTGGACCTGAATTGGATTACTCATCGCATTGTCCGCGAAATTCTTAAAGCTCGATTGCAAGCGCACGGCAATGGCAACTGGCCGGGCGTCGCTTGCTGGCTAACGGGTGCGAATAACCCAGAGTGGCAGCGGTTGGTCACACAGGTCCTTACCGATCCAAATCCAATCGTGAAACCCGAGGAAACGTTAAAAGGCACGCCAACTACAAAAGGCACGGTAGATCAAATCCGCGAGAAATTCGTCAAACAACAACTCGCGGCGCTGCATCAACGCGCACACAATCCGGAGCTTCCAATCCAAGACCGCATAGCAGCTCTCGCGCAGATTAAAGAGCTGTCGCTAGGCTCATCACGCTTTAGCGCGTTCGCTAAAACGGAACAAGCTAAGGTGTGAACACGAAAATCACTTGTTCCTGTTATAGCTTTGCAAGTGCCGATTGGATCTCCCCTTCGGATTCGCCCACCGTTCCTTTGGCCAGCGTCCAATCTTCCGTATGCTCAATCGTCGCACCGGGTTCGATGCGCGTGAGCGGGCCGAGCGTTTCGATTTCGATCATGTCATTGCGCGTGTAACTCTCGGTGTTGCAGCCGAAATCGACATAGGTCGCTTTGGGATCATACGGAAAACGTTTCACAAAAATCATTCCGTTGCTGGCATAGGCCGCCCAGGAGAGCGTGTTAGCGCAGCCGAATTTTTGCGGCTGATCTGCTTTCGGGTCGCAACGCAACAACACATATTTTTTGCCCCACGTCCAACGTTTGTCGGCCATGTCCGTGTAACCCCACAAGACCAACGGACGGACTGGCAACAATTGGCTCACGAACATTTCCTGCGGGAAGATTGCGGTGCCCGGCCCTTTCATGACCGTTAACGCCCAAGCCGCCAGCTCGACTGCCCATTGGTTCTTGTTCGTCAGGCGGTGCAAGAGATGCACGCGATTGGCGGACGGGTCCAGCGTCACCTCGATCTGCTTTTGAATCCCCGTGGATTGTTCGACGGGCTGGATGAGCTTCAAGGTTTTGCCATCCCACTCGTGTTGAATCGGCGAATTGTCCGGCGCGTACGTGCGTGGTTTGATTTCCGGCGCGTGCCAGAGGCGATGGCCTCCGTAATTCTTCCAGGTGTCCCCGCCAGTCTTGCCGACGTCCGCAAATTCTTTGAACAAATTATCGCCGCCAATGAAGCCAAGGCGACTGATGCGCGGGCCGACGTCGGTGGTGGCGATCAATTCGATTTGGCCGTTCGAAAGCTTGATGCAATTTTGCCACCCGCCCCAAGGCACCTTTTCCATTTTAACCAAGTTAGAACTCATGGCGGGAACTTACGATGCGACCCTTTCCATCGCCAGCACCAATACCACCGATTCGTTAGCCACCGATGAAACACG
>JAICXV010000503.1 GCA_025934545.1 Verrucomicrobiia bacterium | reverse complement strand
GACGTGGCGCTGGAGGAACTCTGCTGCACGTACTGGTATCCCCTCTACGTCTACGTACGGCATCACGGCCATTCCCGCGAAGACGCCGAAGATTCGGTGCAAGCCTTCTTCGCGCGGCTGTTGGAAAAAAAATATCTGGAAGGCATCAGCAACGACGGCGGAAAATTCCGGGCCTTCCTGCTCGTCGCCGTAAAACGTTTTCTCGCCAACGAATGGGATCGCGCCCATCGCCAGAAACGCGGCGGCGGCACATCGCTGCTCTCGCTCGATTGGCAGGACGCCGACACGCGTTATCAAATCAATCCCGCGGACAACATCAGCCCCGACAAACTCTTCGACCGCGCCTGGGCCATGACCGTGCTCGAACGCGTCATCACCCGCCTGCGCGCCGAAAACAGCTCCGCCGGCAAAGCAACCGTGTACGCGCAACTGGAAAAATTCCTGATGGTCGGCAAAGACACGATTTCCTACGACAAAGTCGCCGCCGATTTGCAAATGTCCGAAGGCGCCGTGCGCGTGGCGGTGCACCGTCTGCGACGCCGCTATCGCGAATTGCTCCGCGACGAAATCGTGCAAACCCTCGCCGATCCCGCACAGGCGGATGAGGAGATGCAGGCGTTGTTTAGTGCATTGAGTTAAGCATGAAAACTTCAGCACACATTATCTTTCCATGGACTGGTGGGGCGAGCGTCCTCGCGAGCCGTCCCCTCGCATTGACTGGCCTATCATCCGCCACTATGCTTTTAGCATGATTGATGCGCCCGCCCAACCGCTTCCCATCGACCGTTTGCGCCTGCGCAAAGGCATGTCTGCTGCCGATGCCGAATCACTCTCGCGCGAAATCCGGACGCTGAAAAAACAACTCAACGCAGTCATTCTCGCGCACAATTACCAAGTGCCGGAAATCCAGGACGTGGCGGATTTCGTCGGCGATTCCCTCGGCCTCTCGCAACAAGCCGCCAAAACGGATGCCGATGTCATCGTCTTCTGCGGCGTTCATTTTATGGCGGAGACCGCGAAGATTTTGAACCCAAACAAAATCGTCGTGCTGCCAGACAAAGACGCTGGCTGTTCACTCGAAGCAAGCTGCCCCGCCAACAAACTCGCGGAATTGCAAAAGACGAATCCAAATTTCTGGACCATCGCCTACATCAACTGCAGCGCGGAAGTGAAAGCGTTGTGCGATGTCATCGTAACCAGCGGCAATGCCATCAAAATCGTCAACGCCGCCCCGAAAGACAAAGACCTGCTCTTCGTGCCCGACGAAAATCTCGGCGCGTGGGTTATGGAACAAACCGGCCGTCCGATGACTCTCTGGAAAGGCAACTGTTACGCGCACGTGGAATTCCGCCGCGACGCGCTCCTGCGCCTGCGCAAACAATTTCCCAACGCGAAAATCGTGGTGCACCCCGAAAGCCTCCGCGAAGTCCGCGACCTCGCCGACGCCGTTGCCTCGACCGAGAAGATGATCACTTACTGCAAAACCGATCCCGCGAAGCAGTTCGTCATCGTGACCGAGTCCGGCATCATTCATCGCATGCAAAAAGAATGCCCCGGCAAGGAATTCATCTGCGCCCCCACCTTCGACGTCATGCGAATGCCCACGGACAATTGCCGCTGCAGCGAATGCAAATACATGAAGATGAATACGCTTCAAAAAGTGCGCGACTGCATGAAAAACCTCGCCCCCCGCATCGAACTCCCCGAGCACATCCTCAAACGCGCGCGATTGCCGATTGAGCGGATGTTGGAGATATCGGCTCGTTGATGCAAAGCAACTGCATTCAGTCCATCGCTTCGAGAAACGCGGCAGCGTTCTCCTTGGTGGCCATGATCTTGTCGGGATAAATCCACACAGTAAAATCCTGTGCGTCATCAGGCAATTTCTCGAAATCAGCACCCTCGCTCAACAGCGCTTGAAAATAAATGATCCATTCGTTGCGAGCCTCGCAAAGGACCCCTTGGACAGCAGTAATGATTTCACGAACCGACTCGTACGCGCGCAGGCTGTACAAGACCAGCCGATCAGAACGACGAAAGCCCGTCATGCCCGGCAGAAAAAAGTCGCCGTCCAAATCCTCCTTGAAGTTGCCTTCGAGCGTGCTGCGAAGCTCGCTCTCCAACCATTGTCGCTCGCTCTTGAACATCCCGTCTTCGCATTCGCCCGGCTTAATGCCAAACGATTCCTTGGAGTCGTAGATGTCAAAGATTTCCTGGCTGACAATCTCAACATGAAGACGCGGGCTGGTCTTTCTGTCGGGCGCTTTGAACTCGTCTGCCCACGGCGTCAGGCTTTTGCACAGCGCCTCAAGCTCGGCTTGATTACACGTGATTTTTTCACTGTCGTTCTTGTCGCCCGCACTAAACTCGTGCAGCACCGGCAACCGCGACAATGCCGGCACATCGGCAACCTCCGGCGCCAGGATTTCTACACGCCTTAGAGCGTAGACGGTGCTCAACGGCCGCAAGCTCAATGGATGTGAACTCCATGCTTCCAGATGCGTTAATCCTTTGAGTTTCTCCAATCCATCCAAACGCGACAACTCTCCGTAAATCAGTTCCAGAGTGCTGAGTGAAGCAAAGCGTTCAATTCCAGCGGTCTCTTTTAATCCGTAGATTTTAAGAACCTTCAATGATGGCATCTCTGGAAAATTGGTAAGATTGTCCACCAATGCCTCGCCGGTGATCTCCATTACTTGGATTGATGGCAGGCATTTGCATCGTGCGAGAGAGGACACTTGATCATTCGAAAGCGCGAGCGAGCGAAGCTTGGGAAGTTGCTCAAGGACATCAAATGACTCGATGGGATTGTGTGCCAAAGTTAATTCCTCAAGAGATTGCAAATGAACCAGCGGAGAGAGATCAGAGACTTTATTTCTGCAAATACTCAGGTGCTTCAATTTCGACATCTTCGCGAGCGGCTGAAGATCAGATACTTCATTATTCTGGAGAATCAGTGACCGGAGGCTAGTCATTCCCTCAAGCGGGGCGACAGTCGTGATGCGCCGCGTTTCATCGTCGGTCGTTTGCAGGCTAAACCAATCCGTTTCTGCCAGCACACGCCAGGCAGGAACGGCGAGTGAATGACTGATTAACGATCGAAAATTGCCACGTCCCTTTTCTAGCCAGTTCCAATCCCACTTCTTTCTTATCTTCCATCCCACTGCATTTATCAGCTGGCAAATGGTGTAAGCAGTTTCCTCATCGAGATCGGAATTGAGCGCGAGGCGCACAAAATGCGATTGTTCAGCTTTTCTCCAGAACACGCCCGCCATTTT
>JAICXV010000020.1 GCA_025934545.1 Verrucomicrobiia bacterium | reverse complement strand
GCATTTTCGACGTATCCTGAACTAGGAGCACGTGCAGGTTCGGCGCGAAGTCTTTGAGCGAATACCATTCTTCGGTCGGCGCGAAGTCATCGGGGACAGCGCTCATACCCGGGAATTTTTTGTCGACGCAAATCATGTGGCCGGGTTGTTGGGAACCGTGTTTGATGAATTCGCCACCGATCATTTTGATGTAAGGATCGGCATTGTCGCCGTCATCCTGATAACGCGCCGGCCCATGCTTTTCGCCGCCAGGAGAATGGAAGGTATCGGTTGAACTGTGAACGCCTACGAAACTTTTGCCCTTCCGAATAGCTTCGAGGAACGCGGTTTTTGCTTCCTTGCTCATCGCGGGATTGCCATCGGTGCCGACCGTAGTGAGGTCGCCCGTCGTATAGAACATGAAACAATCGAATTTTTTCAAGTTCTCCGGATTGAACATCGTGCCGTCTTTAGTGAACGTAAATTCGATGTTATGTTTTTCGCCCAGTTCTTTGAGCACCTTTTCGGATGCAGCCAGCTCACCGGGCGCGTGTTTGATCGCCGAATGTTCAAAGCCCGACGATTTGTTGAAAAACAAAACGTGTTTGGTCGCGTTATCGGCGAGAACGGTAGAAGTCGTGATGCCGGCGACAGCAATAAAGGCAAGCGCGCGCAAAAAGCGTGTTTTCATAGATGCCACCAAGATAGCCGCGGCCGCCTGCAATCCAAGCAAAACGTATGCTATTCGTAGCGCAACGCCTGGATCGGATCCAGTTTCGCTGCTTTGAACGCTGGAATCAGCCCCGCCAAAACACCAACTCCCGCACTGAAAGCGAACGCGATGATCATCGAGGACAATGTAATCACCGGGGTGTTATCCTTCGAAACGTGCGACAATACTTCAACCAAACCAATTGAGGCGATCAACCCGACCGCCCCTCCGATAATTGCGATCACGACGCTTTCGACCAAAATTTGGATGAAGATATCGGAGTAGGTCGCACCGATCGCTTTGCGGATTCCGATCTCGCGAATGCGCTCCGTGATGCTCGCCAGCATGATGTTGGTGATCCCAATACCGCCGACCAGCAGGCTGATCAGCGATATCAACCCGCCGCTCATGCGAGCACTGGCCACGGCGCTGTTGATGCGGTCGGCCCAATCCTCCTGCGTTTGCACGTTGAAATCCTCGATGCCGTGGTGCGTCATCATGAGCACGTTTCGGAGCTGTCGAATGGTCGGGTCGAGGCTGTTAACGTCGCGGATTTTGACGGACAAACTGGTCAGGCGCGCATCGGGAATGTTATTGCTGCCTGCGGCTGTGCGGAATTTCAGCCACATCGTGTTGAGCGGAACGTAGACATTCGAATTTTTCCACATGAACACGTAGCTGCTGCTGCTATGTTTACCAAAGGAACTTTTCTGCCGCGCCGGACTGTTAGTGCCGCTGGCTGGCGGTTGTAATTTGGCCAGCTCGCGTTTCTTGGCGTCTTGTTCACTTTCGTAATGCTGGAACATGCCGATGATCGTGAAGACTTCGCCCTGCACGTTTACTTTTTCTCCAATCGGAATGATTTCTTTGCCTGTTTCGTCGGGGTTGCCGAAAAGTGCGTCCCGCACCGCCGTGCCGATAACGCAAACATTGCGCGCATTCTCGTCATCGACCTCGTTGAACATGCGACCGTATTGGACCGTGTGCTGATTCATGTCCAGTGCGCTCGGCCACGTCCCCGCGAAATAATACGGGTTATATGATTTGCTGCCGTGGGTCATCAACGCGTTGCGCAAGCGCATTTCCGGCGTAACCAGGTGCACCATGTTCGCATTACGTTGCAACGCATAGACGTCGTCCATCGTGACGCCGACTGCCTCGTCGGCGAGGTGTTGCTGATTGGCCGGCAAATCGCCTTCTTCGATACGGACTTTTTCCAATCCCCCGACGGCGATCAGCGCCTCTCGCATTCCATTTTCAATTCCCTTCACGAGCGCGGACATGCCAACGAGACTCGCGACACCGAGGATGATGCCCAGCATCGTTAACGCTGACCGGAATTTGTGCGCCCAGATTTCCTTAAAACCGATGGCAAATGCGTTAAGAATGTTCATTGAGCGTTGGCGATTTTACCGTCGCGGATTTCGATGCGACGTGGGGTGCGTGCGGCGATCTCGTCATCGTGCGTGACCAGCGCGATGGTGCGTCCGGCGGCGCTCAGCTCCCTGAATAACGTCAGGATGGTTTCGCCGGTCTTCGAGTCGAGATTGCCCGTTGGCTCGTCGGCGAAAACAATCTTGGGATCATTCACGAGTGCGCGCGCAATGGCCACGCGTTGTTGCTGGCCGCCAGAAAGTTGCATCGGCCGATGTTTCATCCGGTTCTCGAGATCAACCATTTTCAGCGCTTTGACGGCGTGGTCGCGGCGTTCTTTCGCGCTTTTACCGCTATAAACCATCGGCAACTCGACGTTTTGAAGAACATTAAGCTTTGGCAGTAAATTGAAAAACTGAAATACGAAGCCAATCTTTTGATTCCGAAACTGGGCCAACTCCCGTGCCGAGGCGTTCTCAATCATCGTGCCATCCAGCTTCATCGTGCCCCTACTCGGTTTGTCGAGACAGCCGAGAATGTGCATCAAAGTCGATTTACCGCTGCCCGATGGGCCGATGATAGAAATGAATTCGCCGGCTTCGATGTCGAGCGAAACGTCATCGAGCGCGCGGATTTCCTCTCCGCCGAGATGATAAATTTTGCTGACGTTGCGAAGCTCGACGAGCGCCATGGAGAGTGAAAGTTATTTCGGAACCAGGGCAGCCGAGCTGATTCGGTTTGTGGCAGCGCTGTTATTACTGGCGACGCGCGCGCCACCTTTTCCTTTTTTCTTTTTCAAAGGCTTGCCTGTCGCGCTCTTCACGTCCGCGCCATCGGGAGGTTCTTCCAGCGATACGATGTCATTCGTGGTCACGCCGTCGATGATTTCAGCGAAATTATTGTCGGTGACACCCATGGCAATCGGCCGCCGCTCGTAACTTTCCTCGCCTTTCTTCACGTAAACAAATCGCTCCACGTCTTCCGTTTCAGAATTTTGGTCCGTAAAGATTGCATTGATCGGCACGGCGACGGTGTCTTTAGTCGAGATCACGGGGATCGCAAGATTGGCCGTCATCCCGGGCCGAACGCGCTTGTCGATGTTGCGAATGGTGATGCGAACGTCAAACCCTTTCAGGTTGTTGCGAATCGTCGCTTGCGGTGCGATCCGTTCGATCGTCCCTTTCATTTTCAAATCCGGAACTGATTCAACGCGCACGTCGACATGCTGCCCGGTATTCAGGTGCGTTATGTCCGCCTGATTGACGTGGGCGAGAATGATCATTTCATCAAGGTTCGCGATGGTCATTACTTCCGTCCCGCTGTTGAAACCGGACGATCCCGAGACCGCCTGTCCCGGCGACACCGCGCGTGTTAAAACAGTGCAATCAAAAGGCGCAAGAATCTTCGTTTTCGAAATGTTGACGTCGAGAAGTTTCAAATCCTCGTTCAACTTTTCCAGATTGTTTTTCGCCATGTCATAATCCGTTTTCGTATCGTCAAACGCTTCGCGCGAAATCAATTTGGAATCGAACAATTCCTTCGACCGCTCGTAATAGCGCTTGGTCTTTTCCAACTGCAATTGGGCGCTGGCAATTTCCGAAACCTTGGACGACCGGCCGGCCTGCAAATCGGAATCGTCGAGCGCGCACAATAACGCTCCTTTCTTGACCTGATCGCCGATGTCGACGGGTAACTCCGAAATTTTGCCATTCACTTCCGGGCGAACGGAGACCTGGTCCGCCGGCCCAATGTCACCGGCGGCATCAAGCACGAGGTGTATATCGCGCAAGCCCACCTGCGCCGTCGTCGCCCGCGTGAAGGTGTGCGTCACCGGTTGGCCCTTCACTTTTTTCCACGCGAAAAAACCACCCGCGCCGAGCGCCGCCACAACCACTAGAAATACGAATGCCTTTTTCATCCAAACGAACAGGTTATCTGATTCATCGGGCAATTGAAACTCAAAGTAAGTGGCGGGTCTACACGCCTATTGCCCCCGATGGCTCTTTCTTGCTGCGTTGGACGAACCTAAAGCTTAACGCATTCGATGACTTTGTATTGCGCACCTTTGGGCGACAGGACACTTTGCATCAGTTCGACACGGTCGACGCGCCATTCGCCGAATTCGGTGTTTTGAAACCGCTCCACGAGCTTCGGCATAGCTTGGCGCTGACGGGTGTTCAACTCGCGCACGCGCGCGATCGTCAGGTGTGGTTTGAAGGCGCGCTTTTCCGCAATGTAACCGAGCGGTTCCAATCGTTTGTCGAGCGATTCCTTTAACAGTTGCAATGTTTCGATGTCGCCGCTCAGTCCTGCCCAAATGACGCGCGGTTGACGCGCCGTCGGAAAACAACCGATGCCAGCGCAACATAAGTTGAAAGCTTTCACCGTCGCGCAACCAGCCCGCAACGCCTCCACAAATTCACTAACGCGACTGTCGTCAGTGTTGCCCAGGAATTGCGTCGTCAGATGAACCTGTTCGCTCCATCGCACCGCGCTGTCTGGAAGATCGTCGCCCAGTTGCTCGCGCAACTCAGCAAGTTTGTCGATGACTTTTGCAGTCGGATGAACGGCAATAAACGCGCGCACAATGGCAATGTATAGCTGGCATAGCCTGGAGTAAAAGGCCTTGAATCGCGGCTGTGTTCAGCGAATCATTCGGCCAAGGAGCGGGTTTGAAAAAATTTCAATCACTCAAAGCCATTCGCATTGCGACCTTTCTTTTTCCGCCGCTCGCTTTGGTATTGTTGTGGCGCAGTCACGAGGTGCGATTGCGGCGAAAAATTCTCGGCACCATCTACATTCCGATTTTTTCCGTCCTCTACGTCGCCGCAATTTTAGCCGTTCTCTATTTCCAATTCGGCATCGACGTCGTTGAGTGGCGCGGCGGCTATGTGCCGGCCATTACTTTCCACAAAACGTTGCCCGATTATGCGCGTCTCGAATCCAGTCGTGCCCGCCAACAAAAATCGGACGCGTCAGTCATAAGAGCCCGAAACTTTCCCAAACCTTATTGGACCGGTTTTCGCGGCCCGAATCGCGATGGCATTTATGCACAGCAAGCCATCGCCACTAATTGGCCGAAGGACGGCTTGCCCAAGTTGTGGCGACAACCCATCGGCGGCGGTTACGCATCATTCTCCATTGCCGAAGGTCGCGCTTATACCATCGAACAACGTCGCGAAGACGAAGTCGTGACCGCTTACGATGTTCAAAACGGCCGCGAACTGTGGACCCACAAATGGCAGGCGAAATTCGAAGAAGGCATCGCCGGCGAAGGCCCGCGCGCCACGCCGACTTACGATGATGATAAAGTTTACGCTATCGGCGGCCGCGGCGAGTTCAGATGTTTGGAAGCCGATACCGGCAAGCTCGTTTGGAAACATGACATCATCATTGAAAACGGCGGCGAAGTGTTAACGTACGGTATCTCTGCATCCGCGTTGATCGTCGATGACAAAGTCGTCGTCAACGCTGGCGGTTCGCGCGATAAATCCGTCATCGCTTACGACAAGAAAAAGGGCGCCGTCATCTGGCATGCGCAGGAAGACAAACAATCCTACACCTCTCCAATTTTGGTGACGCTCGCTGGCCGACCGCAGATCGTCAACGTCGCTTTCAGTCGGGTTATGGGTCTCGCGCCGGAAAATGGCAAACTACTTTGGCAATACCCATGGCGCGTGCTCAGCGAACAGACGCCGACCGCACAACCCATCATTATCGGCACAAACCGCCTAGTCATGTCCGGCGGTTATGGAACCGGCTGCATGGCGTTGGAATTGGCGACAACCGCGAACGGCATCGAACCGCGCATGCTCTGGCGCACCAAAAACCTGAAGAACAAATTTACCAGCTCAATTTTCTGGAACGGCTACATCTACGGCCTGGACGAAGATATTCTCACATGTCTCGATGCCCCCACCGGCGAACGAAAATGGAAAGATGGACGCTACGGTTACGGCCAGATTCTTTTGACCGTAAACCCACAAACCAAAGACGCGCATTTGATTGTGCTGACTAGCTCCGGCGAACTCGCCCTAGTCAAAGCGAATCCGAATGCGTTCGAAGAACTCGCGCGATTCCAGGCAATCGAAGGCAAAACATGGAATTATCCCGCCATTGCTGATGGAAAAATATTCGTGCGCAACGCCGTGGAAATGGCTTGTTACGACATTTCGCCCACGCCGTGATCTAACAAATTTATTTTGCAGTTAGCTCTGCCACCAAAGGGTTAGCCTTTTTAAAGCGACTGGCTCCGCGAATGCTGAAACCGATTACATTACCATCGGTGTCGACGCGTTCCATGACCGCATCGTGTACCGTCGCCTTTTCGTACCCCGCAGCTTCCGAGAACCGGACTTCAAGTAAATCCGCGTCGGCGTCGTACCAAACTTTTATTTTTTCGGCGCGCATAGGTAACCGTTTCAATTAACGCTTCTTCTTCGCTCCATGCACTTGGGCCGCCACTTTCAGCCGCAGGCCATTCAATCGAATAAAGCCCGTCGCGTCGTCCTGATTATACGCTTTAGTCGGGTCCGCTTCCATCGTCGCGATGTGCGGGTTGTAAAGACTGACCGGCGATTTGCGCCCGGCATTGATGATGTTCCCCTTGTAAAGTTTCACGCGTGCAGTGCCGGTGACGTCCTTTTGGCTTTCGGTCACCAATGCCTGCAAGGCGAGACGTTCCGGCGCGAACCAGTATCCGTAGTAAACAAGTTCGCCGTACTTCGGAATGAGCGAGTCGCGCAGGTGCATCACTTCGCGATCCATCGTGATGCTTTCGACCTGGCGATGAGCGAAGTGCAGGATCGCGCCGCCGGGCGTTTCATAAACGCCGCGCGATTTCATGCCGACATAACGGTTCTCAACGAGATCGACGCGGCCAACGCCGTGTTTGCCGCCAAGCTTGTTCAAAGTCTTCATCACGCCAAGCGGCGACAGCTTCTTGCCGTTCACGGCGATGCAGTTCCCTTTTTCAAAATCGAGCGTGACGTATTCCGCTTTGTTCGGCGCATCTTCAGGCGACACGCTCAGTTTGTACATCGCCTTGTGTTCGGGCGCGGAAGCGTCGAGCCACGGATCTTCGAGGATGCCCGCCTCGAACGAAATGTGCAGAAGATTCCGGTCCATCGAATACGGTTTTTTCGCCGACGCCTGGACGGGAATCTTTTTCTCTTCGCAATACGCAATCATCTCCGCGCGACCAGGAAATTCGTTGCGATAACGTTCGTCGCGCCACGGAGCGATCACTTGCAACTCCGGCGCCAGCGCGGCCGCCGTCAGTTCGAAGCGCACCTGGTCATTGCCTTTGCCAGTCGCACCGTGGGCAATCGCATCCGCCTTTTCCTTGCGCGCGATTTCGATCATGCGCTTGGCAATGAGCGGGCGCGCGATACTCGTGCCGAGAAAATATTGGCTCTCGTAAATTGCGCCCGCCTGCATCATCGGAAAAATAAAGTCGCGCGCGAATTCTTCCTGCAAATCGTCGATATAAATCTTCGACGCCCCGGTGTTTTTCGCCTTTTTGTCGAGCCCCTTCAGTTCCTCTTCCTGGCCGATGTCAGCGCAGAACGCGATCATTTCCGCGTCATACTTTTCTTTAATCCACGAAAGCAGGACGGAGGTATCGAGGCCGCCCGAGTAAGCTAAAACAATTTTCATTTTCGAGGGGTTATTTGTCAGTTGTCAGTCGTCACTAGTCAAGAATGTTTGGGTTGTCACGGCCTCAAACTGGCGAAATACTCGCCACGGCGCTTAATTGTCGCTCGGTTCAATGTGAACCAACACGTCCGACACTTCTGGAATTTTTTCCCGCACGTGATCTTTGACACGGTGGGAAATTTTGTGCGCATCAGCGACCGTCATTTGCGGGTCGACTTCAACGTGCATGTCGACCAAATATTGATAACCCGATTTGCGTGCGATACATTTCTCAATGTTGTCCACGCCTTCGACTTCCGCCGCAGCTTTCTCGATGCGTCGAACGAGCGCCCGACTGGCCGAAGTATCCATCAGTTCGTTGACCGCGGGCCGAGGAAGTTTCCAGCCGTTATAAGCTATGATGCACGCGGCGACGATGGCGGCGGCATCGTCTGCTTTCGCGTATTTTGGTCCACCAATCAGCGCGACCGTGATGCCGACGGCGGCGGCGAGAGAGGTGATCGCATCGCTGCGATGGTGCGCGGCGTCGCTGTAAAGAGTGATGCTTTCAATCGAGCCGGCTTCACGCGAAACGAAACGAAACATCAATTCTTTCACGAGAACGACACCGAGTAACACATAGAGTGTGAAAGGCCGCGGCATGTCACGCGTGTCGAGCGTCAGTTCGTGCGCGGAACGGGCGGCGATGAACCCAGCCGCGAGCAACAACATCGTCGCGACAAACGTGGCCGCGAGCGGTTCGGCTTTTCCGTGGCCGTAAGGATGTTCGCGATCCGCGGGCGCAGCCGCAACAACCAGCCCGCGCCAGACAATGACCGAACTGAGCATGTCCGCGAGCGATTCAACGGCGTCGGCAATGAGCGCGTTGGAGTGACCGAAAAGACCGGCGGTAAACTTTGTGCCGGTCAAAATCGCATTGACCGCCATGCCGACAAAAGTTGCGCGCAATCCACGATGCAATCGGGCTTTGGGCGCGTCGGGCATAAAGTGACAGTGAAGGTGAAAGTGACAGGGACAATAAACAAGTCGTATTTACCGTCTCACTTCACTTTGCTTCCCACCTTCACTTATATCATATGACAGAACATCGCGTCGCGCAGCTTCGGTTCGAACCAAGTACTTTTCGGCGGCATGATTCCGTCGGCATCTGCAATGGTCATCAAATCGCTGATGCTCGTTGGGAACATCGAAAACGCGCAGGCATATTCGCCGCCATTGACGAGTTTTTCCAATTCCCCGGTCCCGCGAATGCCGCCGACGAAATTGATTTTCTTGCTCGTGCGCGGATCGTCCACGCCGAAGATCGGCGCGAGCACATGATTTTGCAGCAACGTAACGTCGAGGCCGTCGATGCCTTTGGCCGACGCGGTCAGTTCCGGCTTGAAGGTGAGCGCGTGCCACTTGCCATTTATATATAGGCTCACGTCGTGCTTTTTGGCCGGTTGAGCGCTCCCTTGTTTGCCGATGGTGAAAACTTTTTCCAATTTCTTGAACAACCCGGCTTCGTCGGTGCCGTTGAGATCTTTGAGCACGCGGTTGTAGGCCTGGATGCTCACCTGATTATCTGGAAAAATAACGGTCAGGAAATGGCCGCTGTGCCCGGCGCCCTTGCGCGTTTTGTAAACGCGACCCGCCGCGGCGCTGCGATGATGGCCGTCGGCGATGTAAAGTGCGGGCATCTTTGCGAATTCATTCTTGATCGCGTTGATCGTTATCGGATCGCGCACCGCCCACGCGGTGTGACGGACGCCGTCTTTCGCTGTGAAATCGGTGTCGGCCGCTTGCGATGTCACCTTTGTCGCGATTTGATCGAGCGCGGCGACAGCCTTATAGACGAGAAATACCGGGCCGGTTTGGGAATTCAGCGTTTCGATATGGCGAACGCGGTCGTCCTCTTTATCGGGCCGCGTGAACTCGTGTTTTTTGATGATGCCTTTGAGATAATCTTCGCAACTGGCGGCGGCGACCAAACCGATTTGCGAATGTTTGCCCATCACCTGCCGATAGAAATAATAGTAGGCCTGCGAATCCTGGCGCAGCGCGCCTTCGCCGATGAGCTTGTCGAAGTTCTCTTTGCCTTTGGCGTAGACCTGCGGCGCGTATTGGTCAGTGTTTTCCGGCAGGTCGATTTCCGGTTTGCTGACGTGGAAAAAGCTCAGCGGATTACCTTTGGCCTGCTCCCGCGCTTCGGCGGAAGAGAGCACGTCGTAAGGTAGCTCGCAGATTTTCGATGCTAAATCCGGTTTCGGTCGTAAAGCGGCAAAAGGTTGAATATCGGCCATAAAAAATCGGCAGAACGGTAAAGAGCCAAACCAATTTACGCACGAAGAAAATGCGACAGCCGAATTACGATTTCGGATTTACGATTTACGATTTCGGATAACCGACTTCGGATTTCGGATTTTTTGCTTCACACTTCCAAATCCGCGGCCGCGGCATTGTCTTTTACATGCGCCGGCGTTTTACAACCGGGGATCACGGCTGATACTGCCGGATTTTTCAAACACCACGCTAAGGCCCATTGGCTTAGCTTCATACCTGCGGGCACTTCGGTGCGACTGATTTCTGCAACTTGCTGCGCTTCGTTGCTGATTTTTTGCCGGTCGAACTTTGCGCGCCAATCTTTGCCCGCAAAAACGGTGTCGGCAGAATATTTTCCGCTCAATAAGCCATGCGCCATCGGCACTCGCGCCAAGACGCCCAATTGCTCGCGTTCGGCGTGCGGGAAATAAAGTGACTCT
>JAICXV010000413.1 GCA_025934545.1 Verrucomicrobiia bacterium | reverse complement strand
ACGCGCGGGCACGGGCGCGCCAAAATCAAATGGGAAACCTGCCCCCGCTAAATCGGATGAAGCTGCTGCAGATGCGCCGGCCAAACCGAAACTTTCCTTCGGCCAGAGCAACAAGATTTCGCCGCGCATTCTCGAAAATTTCACACGTCTGCTATCGAGCCTTTTGGCCGCGGGCGTTCCACTGAGCCGGGCATTGGTGATTCTGCGCAAAGAAGCGTCGACGCCGGTCGCCTCGCAAAAATGGAAAGAAGTTCACGAACTGGTCATCGACGGTATGTCGCTGGCCGACGCGATGTCGCGATCGCCCGATGTCTTTCCGCGCGTCTACGTCGCGATGGTGCAGGCCGGTGAAACGGGCGGGTTTCTTGATTTGGTCCTCGAACAGATTGCCGATTTTCAGGCGCGCGACAAAGAGCTTCGCGGCAAGGTGCTGGCCGCGCTGACGTACCCAGTAATTCTGGTCGTTCTCTCGATCGCCGTCTTGATCGTGCTGCTGACGGTTTTCATTCCGAAAATTACGCCGGTCTTCGCCAGCTTCGGCGCCGAGTTGCCGTTACTGACGAGAATCATCGTCGCCGTCAGCGATGCGGTGCGTTCGTACGGATTATTCGTAGCGGTTGGATTGTTCATTACGGGTTTGCTCGTCCGCAATTGGTTTGTTTCCGAACAAGGCCGTCGGTCGTGGGAAGCGTTGATGTTGCGCGCGCCGCTTATTGGAAAACTTTCTTCTCAATTTGCGATGGCCCGATTTTGCCGGATGTTAGGAACGCTCCTCGCGGCGGGCGTTCCGCTCGTGCAAGCGCTGAATGTAGCGCGCAAATCGATCGGCAACCAGATCCTCGTGGATGCCGTCGCCAATTCCATCGAACGCGTCAAAGAAGGCGAACAACTTGGACAAAGCTTGAGCGACTGCCGCAGTTTATTTCCCGGGTCAGCGTTGGAAATGATTTCCGTTGCCGAAGAAAGCGGCAAGCTTGATCAGGAGCTCGTTCGTCTGGCTAACGTCACGGAATCCGATCTTGATCGAAATTTAAAAACGTCGGTCGCGCTGGTTGAACCTGCCCTGCTCTTTTTTGTCGCGGTTTTCGTCGGTCTCATTGTTATCGGAATGGTTGTTCCGATTTTTTCACTTCAAGAACACATCAAATGAAAACATCAATCGCATTAACTAAATTAAAAAAACGCGGTTTCACCCTCATCGAACTGATGCTGGTGCTCGTTATCTTGAGCATTCTCGCTGCTATCGTCGTCCCGAAATTCACCGGACGCCGCGAGCAGGCGCAGTTATCGGCGGCGCAAACGCAAATCTCCGCCTTCAAAACGGCGCTCAATATGTTTGAGACCGACACGGGAAGTTTTCCGCGCGGACGCGGAGGTTTGCAGGATTTGATGGTACAACCGCGCGATGTGCAAGGTTGGCACGGACCGTATCTCGAAGACAGAGGTATTCAGAACGACCCGTGGAACCATCCATATATATATGAATGTCCCGGCAAACACGGCCCTTATGACCTGTATTCCATGGGACCGGACGGGCGCGCCGGCACGGAAGACGACATCACGAGTTGGGACAACAGCAAGAAATAAACTTTGAAAACCGCGTTTCCAACCAGCCAGCAAACGGCCTTCACGTTGATCGAATTGACTCTCGTGCTTTGCCTGTTGGCGGTGATTTTCAGCGTGATGCTGCCTCGCATGAAAGGTTTCTTTCAGGCGCGCACGCTGGATTCGGAAGCGCAACGTTTTCTCGGGCTGACGCATCTCGGCCAGAGCCGGGCGATTTCCGATGGCGTGCCTATGGTGCTTTGGATCAATCCGCAAGGCCGCACTTATGGATTGGAACCGCAGGCTGGGTACGGAGCGCCCAACGCTTCCGTCGAACAAGTCACGGTCGATCCAACGTTGCGCATGCGTATCGAAATGACCGGCGGTTTGATGACCCAATCGAACCTTTGGACACAAATTCGCAAGCCGTCGAACCGCATGGAAATTCGTTTTCTGCCGGACGGCACAATTGCTGAAAGCAGCCCGAACCGAATTTCCATCAGCCAGGGTCCGCAAGACACGTTGTGGATTACGGAAGCCACCAACCATTTGCGCTATGAGATTCATCGCGAATAAACAACGGCCAAAAATCGCGCGAGCCGCCTTCACCTTGATAGAGGTGCTCGCTGCATTGATTTTCATGGCCATCGTCATTCCGGTGGCGTTGCAGGCGTTGCGCGTCGCGAGTCTGGCGGGAGAAGTTGGCGAGCGCAAAAAAGCCGCGGCGCGGATCGGCCAAAGTGTTCTCGACGAAATGCGCGCCAGCACCCAATCCCAAACCGCCATGACCAGCGGCCAGGTCCAGCAAGGTTCGCGCAATTATTCGTGGAGCATCAACACGGAAACATGGCCGGAAGACACGATGCGATTGGCAACGGTGGACGTCGCGTTTGTCGTGCAGGGCAAAAATTATGACGTGCGCTTGAGCACTTTACTGCCGCCTCAATGAAGATGACGAAAACAGTCCAATCGCGCGCAGCCTTCACTTTGATTGAAGTGCTGATCGCCATTGCTGTGTTCGCCATCATTCTCGCGGCCATCAACACGGTTTTCTACGGCGCGATCCATTTGCGCAATCGAACGATGGAAGCGCTCGACGAAGCCGCCCCGCTACAACACGCGTTGGCAACTATTCGCAGCGACCTCGCGAACATTGTTGCGCCGCGAAATACCAATTACGCGCTGCAAACGACCGTCATCAGCGACCCGCAATTCGGCCAGACGACTCCGGATTTTTATACTGCCACCGGCCAGATCGACGGAATGGTGCCCTTCGGCGATGTGCAGAAAGTTTCTTATGGGCTGGTCCCAGGCGCGAACGGCTCGCGCGATTTGGTTCGTTTAGTCTCGCGCAATTTGCTCGGCACCACGACTGAAACCCCAGCCCAACAGTGGCTGCTCGGCGGCGTCCAGAACATTACGTTCCATTATTTCGACGGCTCGCAATGGGCTGAAGTTTGGGACACAACTACCCAATCTAATCTGCCCAACGCGATCAAAGTGGATCTCCAACTCACCGACAACCTCATGCAGATGGTTGTCGCTTTGGACACGCGAGTGAGGACCAACCAATGAACCTGCGCGTGTCCAACCTTGAGAATGGTTCGGTGCTCATCATCGTGATGTGGATCGCGATTGGCCTGGTCAGCATCGCATTGTATTTCGCGCACACGATGTCGTCGGAACTTCAAGCCTCCGCCAATACCGTGGCGGCGACGGAAGCAGACCTCGCGATTGAAGGGGCGGCGCTTTACGTCAGTAATATTCTCGCGAACGCACAACCAGGCGTCATGCCTGACAATTTGCATTGCACAAATATCGCCATCGGCAACTCGCACTTTTGGATCATTGGCCGCGCGACGAACGAACTCTCAACGACGATGATCGAACCGGCGTGGGGGTTGGTTGATGAAGCCTCCAAAATCAACATCAACGCCACGAACATCACCTACAACGTCCTGACGAACGTTCCGAATGTGACCTCAGATCTCGCTGATGCCATTATCGATTGGCGTAGCGCCAACTCAACGAACGCAACGGTTTCAACCACTTACTCCATGTCGCAAACGCCTTACACTTCGAAACACGCGCCATTCGATACGTTGGACGAACTGCGCTTGGTTTCAGGAATGGATTTGGCGACGTTGTATGGCGAGGACCAAAACTTGAACGGATTTCTCGATCCGAATGAAGATGATGCCGACAACCTCCCTCCCACGGACAATCACGATGGCCATCTCGATTCTGGTTT
>JAICXV010000257.1 GCA_025934545.1 Verrucomicrobiia bacterium | reverse complement strand
TCAAAGCCGCGATCGCGACGTGCAAAGGTAAAATCAAACGGTTCTGCGAACTTCCTGCTTACGCCGGTTTTTATTTCAAACCAGACGTGATCATCGACCCGGCCGCGGCAGCGACCGAGTTCAATGCCGACAGCCTCGCGCGCTTGAAGAAATTCCGCGATGCACTTGCAACCTTGCCCGATTTCACCGCCGCCGCTGTCGAGCAATCCATCAAAGCGACCGCAAAGGAACTCGGCGTTAAAGTTGGATTGTTAGTTCATCCGACACGCTTGGCCTGCACTGGCGCCGGCAGCGGCCCGAGCCTTTACCACTTGATGGAAATTGTCGGAAAAGAAACCACCCTCAAGCGCATCGACACCGTCCTCGCCAGTCAACCGAAATAACAGGGTTTTGCAGGATTGCCTCGCGACTGATTTGCAGTAGGTTTTGGCATTCCAAAAAATGGAAGCGCTGCCACATCAGGTTCAAATCGAAGAACGCGGGATCGAGGATGTCGCAATTCCCGTCGAACCGTTCAAGGGCTCACCGGAAGAAATCGAGCGGCAATGGTACCAGCAACTTTACCTCGCACGCGGCGCGCACATGCGCCAATTGACGTGGCGCGCCATCATCACGGGCATGTTGCTCGGCTCTTTTCTTTCGCTCGCCAACCTTTACGTCGGCCTTAAGGCAGGATGGGGGCTGGGCGCGCCAATTTCCGCCTGCATTCTTTCTTACGCCGTCTGGACCGTTTTCTTCCAAATTGGACTCACGAAAACGCCGATGACGATTCTGGAAAACAATTGCATGCAATCCGCCGCCACCTCATCGGCATCGTCAACAGGCGCGACGCTCATTTCAGCGTTCTCAGCCTACATCATGATTTACGGACATTCGCTGTCCATTCCGTTGCTGATCGCGTGGGTGTTTTTTCTCGCGCTCATGGGTGTGACCATGGCCATCCCGATGAAGCGGCAGATGATCAATGTGGACCAATTGCGGTTCCCGACCGGTACCGCCATCGCCGAAACACTCCGTGCGCTGCATTCCCACGGTCAGAAAGGAATGCGCGCGGCCAAGTCGCTCGGTGTCGCCGGAATCGTCGGCGCTTTGAGTGCCTTCTGGAACGACGGTTTTCGCCTCGTCAGCCCCACACTAGAACCTTTCTCGCTCAGCACGATCGTCGATAAATTCAACGACAAAGTTTTCGGTTCAGCATGGATGACGCGCACTGTTCTGTTTAATTGGGACATCGTCTTTGTAGCCGCCGGTGCCATCACCGGGTTGCGCGTTTGCACAAGCATGATGATCGGCGCAACGCTCTGCTGGGCCGTCTTTGTGCCGATCCTGCAAAGCCACGGCATTATCACCGGAACCGCTTACCGCGACATTGTTCAATGGACCTTGTGGGCCGGCGTGTCGTGCATGGTTTTTTCGGGCTTGTTTTCTTTTGTGTTACAATGGCGAACCACCGTGCGCGCCTTCAGCAGTCTGGCGTTGATCTTCGCAAAATCCGGCGGAAAAAAAGATCCCGTTGACGAAGTGGAAACGCCGTTCTCCTGGTTCCTTGTCGGACAATTGATCGGGTTGATCGGTCTGATTTACCTCGGTCAAATCACTTTTGGCATGCCCTGGTGGCAAACGGTCATAGCGGTCGTTCTATCGTTTTTTCTCGCGCTCATCGCTTGTCGCGTCACGGGTGAAACGGACACCACACCCGTCGGGCCGATGGGTAAAGTGACCCAAATGATGTTCGGGGCGATCAGTCCGGGCAAAATGGACATCAACTTATTTTCAGCCAATATCACGGCTTCGGCGGCCAATTCTTCGGCTGATTTGTTGACCGATCTTAAAAGCGGTTATCTCCTCGGCGCAAATCCGCGAAAACAGTTCATTGCGCAATTTTCTGGAATTTTTCTGGGCACAGTTGTCGCTGTGATCGGGTTCAGTATGTTGGTTGGCAGTGATCCCTCCGCTCTCGGCTCAGCCCAATTGCCCGCGCCCGCAGCGCAGGCGTGGAGAGCCGTCGCAATCGCCATGAGCAAAGGGTTGCATGCTTTAGAGCCGTTGAAGATATGGTCGATCGTCGTTGGCGGGATCGTAGGTATCATCCTGCCACTGCTTTCAAAAATATTTCCGAAATACGACAAATACATTCCATCGCCGAGCGGCCTCGGCCTGGCCTGGACGTTTCAATGGCACACCAGTCTGCTGTTTTTTATCGGCTCACTCATTGGCTATGTGTTCGAGAAAAAATCTCCCAAAAAATCAGAGGAATATCTTTTCCCTGTTGCCTCTGGAGTTATTGCCGGCGGTTCGCTCATGGGCATTGCGTTGATCTTCTGGGAACACGGCCCGAAGATGTGGAACGCATTGTTCCATCATTAAGCTTTGTCTCGCCGGCGCGGTTACTTCTTTTTCTTCTTTGGCTTTAACTCCGCAAACTTCTTTTGCACTTCGTCCCATGGTTTGACATCTGATTTGTTCGCCCAATCTTCGTAGATCGCGACCATTTTCTTCACCCGATCGGGATTCTCCGCCGCCAGATTATTCATCTCCGTGCGATCAGCGGCCATATTGTAGAGTTCCCAATTGTTTGTGTGCGTCGAAACCAATTTCCAATCTCCCATGCGCACGGCGCGATTACCTTCGTGCTCCCAAAAAATGGCTTCGTGGCCTTTGCGCTTTTTACCTTCCAGAACGGGAAGCAAACTCACACCCGCTAGCGCCGTGATTTTTTGGCCGTTAAAATTCTTCGGATACTTCGCGCCCGCGACGTCGATGCACGTGGCCATGATGTCTATGACATGGCCTGGTTGCGAAGTCATCGTGTCCGGTTTCGTCACGCCGGGCCAATTGCAAATGAGCGGCGTGGAAATTCCACCTTCGTGTACCCAATGTTTATAGAGACGGAACGGGGTGTTGCTGACATTGGCCCAGGGTTGCCCATAGCTCGCGTAGGTATCCGGTCCGCCGGGAATGATGTCCGGCGAATTGCCTTTTCGCATCGGTCCACCCGACGGCGATTTCGCCGGCACGATTGGTCCCGAAATTTTCGGTGACAGATGTTCCGCGCATGCGCCATTGTCCGACAAAAAGAAAATCAATGTGTTATCCAGCTCGCCCGAATCGCGCAGCTTGGCGATGATTCTGCCGACGTTCTGGTCCATCCGATCAATCTGCGCCGCGTAACCCGCCATCCGACTATCCTGCCAATCAGCGAACTTTTCTTCCGTCCAGGACCCGGGCGTATCACGCGGCGTCAAAGGCCACTTCGCGTCGACGATGCCGAGTTCGATTTGTTTTTTGTGACGCGATTCACGGAATTTATCCCAGTTATTCCCATATTTACCGCGATACTTCGCGATGTCTTTCGGCAACGCATGCACCGGCCAGTGCGGCGCCGTGAACGCCACGTAAAGGAAGAACGGCTTCTTGTCCTGCGCAAAGTCGCTGATGAACTGCATCGCATTATCGGCAATGGCGTCGGTCAGATAAAAATTCGTGCCTACGTTCGTTACCGGATCATTGTCGCGAACCAAATTGCCGTTCGGATCAAAGTAACTGGAACCGCCGTGGATGATGCCGAAATATTTTTCGAACCCACGCTGGAGCGGCCAATTTTTCTTGTCCTTGGTGACCGGAGTGACGTGCCACTTGCCCGACATCGCGGTGTGATAACCAGCCGTCGAAAGCACCTGCGCGATCGTCACGCAATGAGGGCTGAGATCGCCGGCATAACCGGGAAAACCGACATTGGCAATTGGCTCACCCATGTTTTCGACCATGTGACCGACGCCGGCTTGATGTGAATACAAGCCAGTCATCAACGCCGCGCGCGTGGGACAGCAGCGGGCCGTGTTGTAAAACTGCGTAAAGCGAAGGCCGTTGGTGGCAAGCTTGTCGATGTTCGGTGTCTGAATTTCCGAGCCATAACAACCGAGGTCGGAGAACCCCATGTCGTCGGCCAGAATCAGCACGATATTTGGTCGTGATGCGGCACCGAGATGTGAAGCGAGGGCCAGCGATGCGAAAACGATACAAAGCTTATGCCAGCAGCAGGAGAATTGTTTCACAACACGATTTTATCCAACGGTGACGACATCGCCATTCTTTTTCAATCACGACTAATTCTGGCTCAAGCTTCAGGGTAAAACCGGTTGCGGTGCTTGCGCACGCCGACTAGGTTATGACCACGACTTGACAGTCGACCGCTGAATTTAACTATGAGCCTTGCGCCTTTATCGCAGAACGAAATCGACCAAACTGTCACTGCCCTTGATCGACTCGCGCACAACCTATGGTGGACGTGGAACCAGGGCGCGCAGGAAATTTTTCAGGAGCTGTCGCCGCGTGGCTGGCAGAACCTCTATCACAACGCCGTCGCCGTGTTGCACGAGGTTTCGCGCAACGAACTGCGCGCGCGATTGCTCGATCCTGATTTTGCCCGCCGCGTCCGAAATGTTTTGCAGGATTTCGACAGTTACATGAACGACAAGGAAACGTGGGGCCGCCAGCACGCGCCGTCACTCATAAAAAATCCCGTCGCTTATTTTTCCGCTGAATTTGGTTTTCACGAAACGCTGCCGATCGCCGCTGGTGGGCTTGGAATTTTGGCCGGTGACCACACCAAATCGGCAAGCGATCTCGATATTGGATTTGTCGGCATCAGCCTTTTTTATCGCGAAGGTTATTTTCAGCAGCAGATCAACCAGGACAACTGGCAGATGGAATATTACACGCTGCTCAATCCGCAAAATCTGCCGATGGAGCCGGTGCTGGACGACAAAGGCCAGCCACTAGTCGGCACGGTTCAGATCGATATGTCGGACGTTACGTTCCAGGCCTGGCGCGTGAACGTCGGGCGCAGCATTATTTATTTGCTGGATACCAATCGTCCGGAGAATTCGCAGCATCATCGCGATTTGACTCGTCGCGTTTATGGCGGAGATAACACGATGCGGATCATGCAGGAAATC
>JAICXV010000165.1 GCA_025934545.1 Verrucomicrobiia bacterium | reverse complement strand
CACCATGTCGTTGGAGTTTGAATTTGTTCAAAAATACCGGGAATTTGTTCGAGGGGAACATCAAGGGTTGGCTCGGTTCGAAATGCGCCAACCCGTTCCCACGCCGAGCGTGTGAACGGCGCCGCGAGCCAGCGGATGGTTCCTTTGACTAATTGCGCATTGACCCACGGCAACAACACCACCGACCAATCACGGCGCAACGCGCGCCACAGCCATTGGTAAGACGTGCGCAGGTCGCCGCAAGCGTTACTTTTGCTCGCTAAATAAAGGTAAAACATTCCTTTCGACCAGCGATAGACGCGCGCCGCAATCTCCGGATGTCTTTGTTGGGCGTGTTCCAGCACGAGTGCGTATGACTTCGCCATCGCGGAATGGTCGTAGGACATGCTTTGGTTGTAGCAGCGGTAAGCCGAAAGATATTCTTTAACGACGCGATACTGGCAAATTTCCGC
The DNA here is from genome assembly GCA_025934545.1 of Verrucomicrobiia bacterium. Classification (GTDB taxonomy): domain Bacteria; phylum Verrucomicrobiota; class Verrucomicrobiia; order Limisphaerales; family Palsa-1400; genus JAICXV01. The sequence goes on along the minus strand of JAICXV010000165.1, from coordinate 5,522 downwards.
GAGGCGCAGGCAAATCTCCCAATCCTCGCAGCCTTGAGCCCGTTGCGCGCGTAGATCGGCATTGTATCCTCCGACCTGCTGAAGGTATTCGCGGCGGAACATGGGAACGGAAGCGTTGCCGATAAAATTTCGCAACACCAAGGGCTGATAGACTTCGCCTTCGAGGTCCCATTTTGGACCGAGCCCAAGGACTTGCCCTTTTTCGTTAATGGAAACGCACCAGCAATAGGAAGCGCCGGCTTTGGCACCGCCCTCTTCGAGGGAACGCACCTGTTTCTCGACTTTTGAGGGATACCAGATGTCGTCAGCATCCAGCGGCGCGATGTATTCGCCGGAAGATTTTTCGATGGCGAGATTGCGCGCGGCGGCGACGCCGAGATTGGATTGACGCAATAATTTAACGCGCCGATCGCGACGTGCGCCATTTTTGACTATGGCGGCGGTAAGATCGCGGGAGCCGTCGTCCACGACGATCACTTCCATGTTCTCGTAGGTTTGCGAGAGCACGGAGTTGAGCGTCTCGTTGATGAAGTTTTCCGCGTTGTAAGCGGGAATGATTACAGAAACCAGACCTTGGTTGCTCATGCGTCCCTTCCGTTTTTCCGGCCCTGTTCCAATCGACACAACGATGAGCGCGGCGCTAAACCCATCGCCTGGTTCCTCCTTTGCGGAACGCCCCGCGCTCCGCGCGCCGCCAGAAAATACTGTCAGTGCAAAAGGTCGTCTATCGGGCGAGGTGCTGCTCGTCGGTTCGTGGAGAACCCGCGAACGCGAGCCTGCCCTTACCCGACCCTCCTACCAATCGCAGATTGATTCCACGTAAGCAGCCGAACCGTCGCGCAACCAGCCATCGAGTTGGGCCTGATCTTTTAACTGCTGACCACGCCGGCGCGGCACGACCATGAAACGGCAATCGACTTCCGGCAACGCGCTCATGTCGCCCCACAATTTCTCAAATTGCGCGACCGGAAAAATGTCCTCCTGCCCATTGCCCCAACGTTTCTTCACGTCTTTGAGCGTAACATAGGTCGGCATTCTTGCAGCCAATGTTCGAATGGCGGCGGAGACTTTTTCGCTATCCTCCAAATCAGCAACGCCGAGTCCGAAAACGGCGAGCAACTTGTGAACGTCAATCCAGGTCGTTAGCGTATTGTAGTACGAAAGTTGAAATTCATCTTCTTCGCGCGGCAAGGCGAGTCCTTCGAGAATTCGGACTTTGCCATTTACGCGAGCGAGCCCGCCGCCACGATCTTCGATTCGGCGCGTAATCATTTCGAACGAAAGACCGGCGCCTTCGGCAATGTGCGTTCCGAGTAAAGCGGCATCAACATCGGCGCCCAGTGTGTCGATGTTATGGAGCATCAAATATTTGACGTAGGGACGATCTTTTAACAACTGACTGAGCACGCCGTTGCGGAGGAGATTGGAGATTTCATACCAGTGACCGACCGGGTGCAGACATTGCGACGGAAGGTTGTCGGTATAATCGCTGCCCTCGCCCGCTTGTTTCGCCCAGCCGATCAATGCGGCGCGCAAGCTGTCGCGCACTTTCTGCGCCTGCTCATCCAAAATTTGTTGCGGCATCTCTTCCCAAAGAAAACGGAGGTCGCGTTCGGTCGGAATCATCCGCAAACCGATGGCGCGGCCTGAGGAAAGATGAACCGAGCCGGAATAACCGTAGTTTTTCTCGCGCGCCAGATACGTTTCGATCGCTGAATGCGTCAGATAACTTGTCGTAACGATATGCGGGATTTCGGTTTTATGCTGGCGTCCAATTCGACGGCTCTTAGCGAGATGGACTTCGACGAACGTGCGATGGCGTCCGCCCATTTTGGAGAACGGATGCAATGCTTTGACGACGCCGGCGCCCTGGGTCCACCGGCTGCCCACGCCTGCCGCTAACGTCACGACGGCAACTTCGCCATTGGTAATGGCGGCCTTGCCCAAATTCGCATGTTCGCTGGAAGCGGCAGCCGTCGTATCGATGACGTCCTCGGGCTGGACGTCTTCAATCTTCGTGCTCGGTGACAAACGATTTTGAGCGAGGCCGATACGACCATCTCGAAGGTCCGCACGAATCTGTTCGTGCTGTGAACGATCGAACCGGTTTTGTTCAAGTAACGCGGACAAACTACGTTGGCCGGACGCTTCATGTTTCAAACGAGGAACGACGCGGTCGAAAATATTTTGAACGATGCTTGCCAGTTCGGGTTTCTGACGCGTGGCAGCAGCGAACTTGTCCAACTCAGCGCGGCGTTGCGGCGACAACGCGCGAAGGTCTTGCTTCAACAATTGCGGCACGACCAGCGCATAATAGCTTTCGGGCAAAAGCGCGCCCTCGCCGGACAGCAAATCAGCCCAAGTGCCTTTTTCGTTAATAGCGAAATCGTAAACGACCGGCTCCATCGCAAACGGCAAGGCGCTTTCCAATTCGCGCTTTGTTTGCGACATGATTTCCTGGAGGCGCGTTTGCGCGGCGGTTTTCCTTTGCGGCGCCACAATAAATCCCATGCCGCCACCGGACATGCCGCCGAGCATCCAGAATCCCCAGAAATCTTTTTCGAACGCCCCGCGAGCACGATTGATCAATGTTTCCGTATAGTAGTTGCTCGCCCACGGAATGATGGTTTGCAACGGGCCATGGAAATTGCGTGAGGTCGCCATGCCAATTTTTTGCACGTCATTTGCACGCAACGCGTCGAGAATTTCGTCGAGAATTCCGAGTGCTTCCTGACGGCCCTTCCATTCCGCTTCGGAACGCAGCAGATATTTTTCGGTCACCATCTCCAAAATCGGCCCGACGTTTTGCGCCATGCCGCCATGGACCAGAATCAAACTGTCCTGCAGTTTCTGTCGGACTTCGGCGCTGGCTTCACTGTGATCGAATACGCGATGTGTCGGCATCAACCGGCCGCGGCTCGTCCCGAATTCCGGATCGCCTTCTTGCGCGAGAGCGCCCTGGATCAGTTTCATGCCTGGCCAGACGCCGCCGGAATCCTGCCAGCCGCCGCCAGAGCCGCCGAGCCATTCGCCAAGAATCGCGCGCGCCAGAACAAGCCGGCGCTCGTGCTCCTGCAACGCGCCTTCCAGTGACTGCGCCTGGCCGGTCGCGCGCATGCACACTGAGATCAAAGCGGCCAGTAGATTCGTCGAGACGGCGAGACGCGAACCTTTCGGGATGTTGTTAACGTTGCTGACGATTTCCAGCCCCCTGCCCTGGCCGACGACTTGCGCCAGCAAATCGGATAATTTCTGGCCGGAACCTTCAATTCCCGGGGGGACGATACCCGCCGCAATCACTGCTGCTTTCAGCAAACCGAGATAATCTTTCGCAAAGTCGAAAACTTCGGCGAGGCTCGTAATTTCGCCAGAGGCACCGAGGTCAACGCTGGTTAACCGCAAAACCGGTTCATCGAGCACTCGCAAGAATACTTCGACGGGCGGGCGCGGCGACGGGTCACGGCCTTTGACACCGAGGTCGATGGAGACATTGAGGACCTTGGCGCCTTCGGGATAATCCATTCCCAAAAAGAAAATATCGCTCCACGCGCTATGGGTCAGGTCCATGCGGACGGGCGTGCGTTCGCGCAAAACCGGATAGCAACCATCGGCGTCTCGCTCCAATAATTCGCGGCGAATGCGCAACGGTTGGTCGCCGGGATGGCCCATGCGAAACATCCATTGATTGCCCCGCACCGAACGAACGCTGCGTCGCACTTGATCGGCGAGCGTTTGGATTCCGAGACGATAATAGGCGACGGCTAGCGCGCTGGAGATTCCGTCACCGGGACCGTTGGCTTGTTGGTTGGCGAGAAACACCTCGATCGCCTCTTGGAATCGGCGTTCGAGCAGATGCGCGTAGCCTTTGAAAGGAACGAGGCCACGCTGATTGAGGCCCGGCTTCAACGGCAAATGAAAACGATGGATGGCGTAAAGGAAGAAGAGCGCGCGGACGCGTTCGTATAAATTCTGGCTTTGCTCACGAAACGCTTCGAGATCATCGCATTCGCCCAACAATTCCGAAAGGCTGGCGCGACGGCAAAATGCATCGAGCGATTGATTGCGCACCGCCGGATCGGAAGCGGTGATGATGTTGCGCAGATGACCGGTCATACGCCTTTGGCGGCCAGCAACTCAACCAAATTGGAAAGGACTTCGTCGCGGTCTTTGCCGTCGAATGATAACGCCAATTGCGCGGTCAACAGGCCGTATTTAGCGCCAATGTCATATCGGCGGCCCTCAAGCTCCAAAGCCAGATAACGTTCTTTGCCGGCCAATTTATTTAACGCCGTGGAAAGTTGCGCACCGTTTTTGGCGCTGGAAACGATTTCGCCAAGCATGTCCATGACGGCAGGCGTAAGCACGTGCATGCCGAAGAAGCAAAGGTATCGCCCGGCGCGAAGGCCCGGCACAATCAGCTTTTGTTCGGCTTCCGTCGGGGTCGGTTTTTCCAAAACATTTTCGACCTGGTAAAGGCGTTGGCGACCGGCGACGAGTCGTCCGCCGACCGTGCCGTAGAACGGCAATTTGCTTTCATGAGTCGCCTGGACCGCTGAGACCGAGCACGCTTCAGCTTTGGCGACTTCGACCAATTGCTGCGCACAACCTTTGGCCGCGCGACTAACGTAGAGATGGTCGCCGACGAGCAAAAGAAATGGCTGACTCGCGGAAAAATGGCGCGCGCATTGAACGGCGTGACCGTAACCAAGCGGCGCAGGTTGTTCGACAAATTGGACGCGACCCGCATGGGCTCCGGCAGCAGCGCGGTAGGCCGTTTCATCGCCCGGACAAACAACCGCGCAAATTTCTTCAACACCGGCGCGAAGAATTTCCTCGATGATGATGGCAAAGGCAGTCTTTTGCGTTCCATCGCGGTCAACCAACGTTTGCAACGGCAGCGTGCGCTGGTTTTTACCGGCGGCAGTAATGATGGCTTTTCTGATTTCCACAGGGTTGTTTATGTTGAAACGGTTATTGTTGTTGAGACGGCTGTGAGAGTCAACTTTCAGCAGGCTCCGTTAAATGACGGGGTGTTAACCCACCCTGTTTTTTGCGTTTCTTATCCAGTGAGAGACAGGGTACAATGAGCGGCTTAATGAAAACGTTCGCTGAGTTGGGATTTGCGGGGCGTCTGATTGCCGTCGAGGGTCTAGATGGTTCCGGTAAATCGACGCAAATTTATCTGCTGAAACGCTGGCTGGAACTGCAGGGCTTGAAAGTTTTCTTTAGCGAATGGAACTCGTCGACGCTTGTAAAGAATGCGACGAGCAAAGGTAAAAAACGCGAGCTCCTCACCCCGACGACGTTCAGCCTGATCCACGCGACGGATTTCGCCGACCGCTACGAACGGCAATTAGTGCCGCTGTTGCGCGCCGGTTATCTGGTGCTTTGCGACCGTTATATTTTTACCGCGTTCGCCCGTGACACGGTGCGCGGTTGCCTACCGGAATGGGTCCGCGGGATTTATAATTTTGCCGCGTTGCCGGATGTCACTTTCTTTTTCAAGGCGGACCTGAATGTTT
>JAICXV010000637.1 GCA_025934545.1 Verrucomicrobiia bacterium | reverse complement strand
GGATGCTTTGAAGAATTGCGCTTTGTTGGTGAACGGCACGTCGAGCACAGAGAGATTCGTCCCGATGGCAACCCAATCGATCAAATTCGTCGAGCTGTAGACTGTGCAATTGTTGTCCAACGTCAGATGCAGCGACGTTCCGCTGGCCGTTGAAAAACTGAACGTCGGCGGATACGGAACAATCGTGAGCAACGCGTCCGCGCTTTGCACGGGACCGACACCATTCATGGCGATCACCGAATAGTAACCAGCGTTGTTCGTCTGCGCATTAACAACGGCGTAGCTGCTGTTAGTCGCGTTCGCGATCGGGCTGCCATTGTAAAGCCACTGATAACTGGTGACGTTGCCATAAGCCGACACGCTAAAGAACGCGCCTTGCCCGGGATTCACCGAAACGTCGGCGGGGTCGGAATTGATGACTGGCGGATCGAGGTATTCAATTTTGATGTCGTCGAAAAAGACGTTGCCGTTGGTGTTGCCGGTCCCGGCGGAACCGATAAAGACCGAATCCCAATTTGCCTGGGTTGTATCGCTGACACTCGTGACGTAGTTGGTGTCGACGAAGAAATCGAGTGTCGTCTCGTCGGCTTCGCGTTCGATGACATATTTGTGCCAACCGTTAGTGCGCGGCGGCGTGCTAAAATCGTCGGTGAGATTGAAATAGCCAGCGCTGTCTCCGCTGAGCACAAAGCCTTGATAAAAATTCGTGTCGGGAGTCGAGCCGGAAAAATCGCCGGTTCCATTCGCAGGAAATGGATAGAAAAACTTGCCGGCCCCAAGAATCTGCACCGGTTGTCCATTCGTGCTCCCGATGTAACTGCGGACTTCGCCGAACCAATTGGAAAGCGCTCCGTTGTTGTCATACATCCAGAAAACGGCGCGCGCGTGACCTTCCACGGCGAAGGGCAGATTGTGAAACATTTTGTCAGACGAAACGTTGCAGAGCGCCGAGTTGGTTCCAGAATGTTTTTGCGTGGTGGAATTGGCGAGCGGCGTCGCACCGGCGGCGGTGGTCCAATTGCCCAGGCCCGCTTCGAAGTTGTCGAAGAATACCGAAAACGAATTGAGAGAGAGTGCGGCCGAAGCACTGGTTACTGTTCCAAAACTATTCGAAACAACGACAGCGTAGAGACCGACGTCCGCAGATTGAGTATTGGTCCGGACATAAACACTGTTTGTGGCGGTGCTGATCGCGGCGCCATTTCTCGTCCATTGATAAAGCAATGGCGGCGGGCCGACTGCGTTGACCGAGAAGACCGCGTTTGAACCCGCGGCGACCGTGATGTCCTGCGGGTCGTCGATGACAACGGGTGGACCGTAAACGACGACAGTTGCATTCGAACTGAACACATGGCCGGCAACGTTGTAAACCAGCACCGAATATGTGCCGGCGAAAGTAACATCGTCGGAAGGCGTGATGAACAGATTGGTGTCCGCACCGGGAATCGATTGCAGCTCGGGCTGGCCGACGAATTGGGCGTACCATTGATAAGCGAGAGGCGCGGTGCCCGTAGCCTGCACCTGGAGCACGATGTTGCTTCCAACGTTAACGGTTTGGCTGACGGGTTGAGTCGTGATGGTTGGCGGGAAGTTTATGGTCAGCACTGCCTGACTGCTCGTCGCGTTACCGAATGAATTTGAAACGACAACTGAATACGACCCGGCATTGGCCGCTTGCACTCCGACGCTCCGATAAAAACTATTCGTTGCCCCTGAGACCGTCGTGCCGTTAAACCGCCACTGGTATTTGCGCGGTTGCGATCCCGCTGCCGCTACGAGAAAGGTGGCGTTGGCGCCGAGGTTGATGCTTTGGGTGGACGGTTGGGTCGTGATGATCGGAAGTGAATTCGTAATCGTCACAATTGCGATGGAACTCGTAATCGCGCCAGCCGCATTCGTAATCACTACGGTATAACTGCCAGCGCTGGTAGTTGTGCAATCGAGGAAAACGAAATCGCTCATGGTAGCGCCCGTGACCGCAGCCCCATTTTTGCGCCACTGATACGAAAGATTACTGGGCACGCCGGTTGCGCTCACGCTCAAAGCAAAATTCGCTCCGGCAGAAACTGTCGCGGTTTGCGGCTGCACGACAATCGCCGGCTTGCTGTTGAGAATTAAAAGCGCATCGTCGCTCTCCGAAACACCAATGCCGTTTGCGACGAGGACTGAATACGTAGCGGCCTGTTGCGCATTGGTCACCGTCAACGACGATTTAGTCGCGCCTGAAATCAAAGCGCCGTTCTTAAGCCATTGATAACTGCGCACATTGCCGGTGGCTGCGACGCCGAATGTCGCGTTGGCGCCGGGATCAACAACCTGGTCGACAGGATTGGTCAGGATGTCCGGCGGATCGAAGTATTCTACGCGAACATCATCAAACCAAACGTTGCCCGGTATGGCGTTGGAGCCGGCTGACCCGATCGTGATCGAATCCCACGTCGTTCCCGCTGCGTCGGAAGTTTCGCGGTAAATGTTGTCATCGATCCAATAGTCGATCGTCGTTGGGTCATCCT
>JAICXV010000312.1 GCA_025934545.1 Verrucomicrobiia bacterium | reverse complement strand
TGCGAGCAATGCCGGTTACTTCCGCGGCGGCCAAAGTTTCACCGTTTGCAAACCTGTGTGCAGATTTTGAATGGCGCCGGCGCGAGCGCCGCTAACAACAGGTTCTCCGAGCAAATCGAAATCGTCGCCAGGCCCGGCTGGCGTCACGGGAAATACATCGGCCGTTGGCAGGTCGAGATGGAGCAGATTTTGTTGCTCGTCGAGGCGCATGCCGGCCTTCTCTGGCAAAACCGTGCTGTTCTGATCCATCTGCATCACCACTTGCCATGCCGCGAATGAAAACTTTGGTACGCGATTGGTAGCCGTAAGGTCTGGCCGCTGATTTTGCGGCAACTCGGCCGCCTGCAATCGATCGCGAGCTTCTCTCAAAATCATCGAAATAGGAATCCGACCGTTATTGCCGTTGATCACAAACTTCGCGCCAACGTCGTATACGTTGTGATCCGAATGATTGTCATGCGAACGCGGCGATGTCAGCGGCAGCGAAATCGCTCCGTCAACGTTGCCGTAGAAAACGTTGTTGCTGATGTTTTCATTGGAAGCTTCGGCCAGCCGTTTCGGCCAATACACACGCTCGGCGACTACGATCTGTTGCACTCCAAAATGCGCGTTATCCAGCAAAGTATTGTGCACGATGGTTACACCCGAAGCATCGTGCGTATAGATGCCGTCGCCGAAATACGGTTTGCCCAGCGGCCGGTTGGCGGCAGAAAAATTGTGATCGATCAACATCGGCCCGAAACCGAGTTCCACAAAAATGCCCGCGCCGCAATTATTCATAACGGCATTCCGGGTCACCCGTGCGTTTTCCCAACCGTTGTCCAGCCAAATACCGAAAGAAGAATTGCTCACGACGAGGTTGCCCTTGATCAGTCCATTGCGAAACGCGTGCACCTTGATCGCGGCCGCTTCAAAATCCGTTAGCGAAAGTTTGTCGGCGCTGGCGGAAGAGCCGTTATTGCGAACGATGTTGCCGATGATGCGAACATCGTCCGTGTTCCACGCAGCAATGCCGCATTGGAAATTCTCACTGACAAGATTCGATTCGATCAAATGATGGCCTCCGATCAACACGTGCTTGTCCGAAGGTTCGGTCGCGCTAAGCGAATCGGCATCCCACGTTTCACTGCCGCAGTCGATGCCTTTCCCCGTCGTGTCGCGCACGATGTTATTACGAATGATCCAAAACTGCCCGCTCCGCGTGCTCAAAGCGCCGAGTTGCGGCCAATCGGGTCGCGTCGCGCAACGCTCGAAAATAAAACCTTCAACCTGGATATAACTCAAACCCCGCCGATGCGGAGCGAAAATCCGGTCACGCGTCGTGACTTCAATTGCGCCGGGAGCAGGCACGGAATTGTCGCTAAGATGGATGAACAACTTCCCACCATCATCACTTGCCAGCCAACTGCCCGGTGTCTTAAGGAGCTGCTCGCGCGTCGTCACCTGAGGCAACCGTTGATCACGAAAATAGACCAGCGCATTGCGATTCGTTCCCTTCGGTCCCGCAAAAGTATTTCCGAAAACAAATGCCGATTGAGGAAGCGACGCCGCGAAAACCCCGGTTGCGTTCGGTTCAGCCTCCCACTTTGCCTCAAGCACATCCGTGCCTCGAACGATCGCAGCATGCTCCGGCGCCGAGCGATAAACAATCGGCGCTGTCTCACTGCCCGCACGCGCGGGTGAAACCCATTCGTGATAGATACCGGCCCCGACCGTGATAGTGTCACCAGGTTGGGCGAGTTGCGCGGCGGCGTTGATGGTGCGAAGCGGATGACCCGCTGAGCCATCGCCGGTATCCAACGCGTTAGGATCGTTTTGGCGGACGAACCACTCCCGGCCATGAGCAGTCACAGCAAATGTCAGCACACAAAACAGCAGTAGCCTTTTCACGCAAACAGTCTTAAACGTTTCGACAACGTTACGTAAACACGAAACGCGCTTCGACAGCGCAAAAACCATCTAAGACGGAGCCACTCACTGGTATTTGTTTTGGCCTTTAGCATTTATCCTTTAGCTTTGGTTTCATCCGCGCCATCCGTGTAATCCGTGGTTAAGACTCCCCTGACCGATCCTATCGCAATTATTCGCACGCGACATGAAGTAGCGGAGTGTCAAATCGCGTTATTTTCCGAGAAGTTAGCCACCAACACACCTAGAGATTCGAAAACAGATACGGTTCGGTTAGTGCCAATAGTTAGATCCGACACCTGCACGCGCGAATCTTCTATTGTTCCCAGGGATTACTTGGCCGAGTAACGGCGTACGGAACAGGAGGTCGGTCTGCACCTGCCGCCAACTCTGATTTTGCCAACCCCGGACGTGGAGAACTGCATTTCCAACAGCCGTTCATCGTTAGCGGCACTTTCTCGGCACACGCTGGACACGACCATGTAGCAGCCTCCTTTCTCAACGCGTGAATCGTAGGAAAATCAAGTGCGTCCAGAGATTTGGCATAGGCTTCTGTGGAGAGTTCACCCGCCACCATCTCGCTATATAGGCGCACAGCGGTTTGAGCGGGAGCCAACTCATCGTCTTTGAGGTCTTTCCAAAACTTGCATCCACTCCCGTTGCACTTAAGGCCATAGCACCCGCCCAAGTCAGCAACAACGATTCCAACCAGCCGTAAAGCGCCAGAACGCATCCGCAACCGGAATTCGGTCTCGTTCTGGCAATGCGGGCACACCGCCTTGAGACAGGCACCGAAGTCCCGCTCTGCTTTATTTATATGAATCGGGTGCACGCGGGATTAGCAGAGTCTAGCTAGCCGACGGGATCGCGTCAAAACAACAGCGGACGCCACGCCCAATAAGATATTCTCCCATCTACTGCCGCGTGTAAAACGAATTCAATTTTATTTCCACGCCGTGCCAGGTAGGCTGGGTCCACAGTCGTTCGATATGATAAAATCCGTTGTCCGTTTGCTTCTGACAGTCGCGGTCGCATCAGCATTACATGCAGACACACCGCATGCCGTCATCACCTGGGCATCCGATCCCGTTCGTCCTGACGAAACCGTTGTCTTATCAGGCGGCAATCTTGATACCAATGCCATGATCGAGGTCTGCCGTTTGGAACAGCCGTGGCACGTTGGCTTGCCCGAAAAGCAGTCCGATGCGGAAGCATTGTTCAAAACAATCAAACATTGGAAAACGATTAAGCCGATCCAGATCAGCGATAACTCAGCCAAGTTCGTCATCCCTGCGGATTTCAAGATGGGCGTGTTTGCATGCCGTATCGCATCTGGAGATCTCAAATCCGATCCAGTTCTGATCAACGCTCCAGATGTCTGGTGGATGCAGGGTGATGGCGGGAACACAGCGTCACCCGGCGGTTGGCTGCGAATTCTTGGGAAGTCGCTAAACTTCGGCGGCGTCAGCCAGGTGATCTTGAAAACGGCGCATGCCAAAACCGTAGCACTGAAGATCTCGGGCGCGGATGTTTATAACATCAGTTGTAAGATCCCCGAGTCCGTAGCTGACGGGGACTACGCCGTCTATGTCCATAACGGACTCGGCGGCAAACACGCCTGGAAAAACGCTGGCAATATAAAAATAGAAAAGCTGAAACCGTGGCCGGCCGAGGTCTACAACGTTAAGCAAATCGGCTTTGATGCGGCTTTGGCCAGCGCAAAGAAGAACGGTGGCGGCGTGATTTATTTTCCGAGGGGACAGTACGAGATGAAAGGCCAAATCGTTCTGCCGCCACGGACTATTCTCAGAGGCGAGGGCATGGCATTGGCAACCATTTATTGGTCTACGATGCAGACTCCGCCGTCATCGCTGATCACCGGCACATCGTTCGCCATTGAAGATATGGCCATCTACGTTGAAGGCTTTCATCAGAATGTCATCGAAGATTCGTCCAGTTCGGATGGCGTAAAAATCAAAAAAGTGCTTGTCAGGGCCAACGCCTTCTACACCTTGACCGACATCGGCGATATGGAGAAGGATTGGCGTGGCAAAAAGGTGCTGCATGCCACGCGCGAGAATGGTGCTGCGGTGCGCATCCACGGCAGTAATTTTCAGATCACAGACTGCGATATCCTTGGCAGCAACAAAGGAATCGAATTGGTGAATGCGCGGGACGGTCTGATTTCGCGCAATCATATCCGCTACGGAATCCAAGGCTTGATGTTGGAAGCCGTTGACGGGCTGATCGTGGAAGACAACCAATGCATCGGAGGTCACCTCGCGGCATCGGGTAACGCGTTTACCACATATTGGAGCACCGCCGCGCAGAACGTTTATTTTGCCCGCAACAAATTGGGCCAAATGTACGGGTACGACCGCGAAGCGTTCACCTTCGATGGCGCGGGCGGCGCCTATTGGGGCAAGCTAGCCCAAATCAACGGGACACACATGGTGTTGGCTCAGGATCCCAGACCACGCGGTTACAGCCCCATTCACAACTGGGCGCGCGCAGCATTCTGCATCATTGACGGCAAAGGCGTCGGAC
>JAICXV010000406.1 GCA_025934545.1 Verrucomicrobiia bacterium | reverse complement strand
CTTCGAGCATCAAAACCCGCTCGCGATGTACGCAATTTTAATTGGGATGGTGCTGCTGAGCGCGGCGGTCGGACCGAAACAGAAACGTTCTACATTTTTCCTGGTCGGTTATATGGCGGCGGCATGGGTTGTGGAATGTACTTTGTCGCGCGGTGGTTTGGTGGCGTTTGGCATTGGGACAGTTGGGGTGATGATTCTTGGACTCGTTGATAAAATAACGGTGCGCCGGTTGGTTGTGATTGCGGGGTTGGCCGCGGTCGTTTGTGTGGGCGTGCTTTTCTCGCTGCAGACAATCATCAACCGATTCAACGACACTTATAATAAGGACAGTTCGGAGACGCGGCGGATGTTGAATATCGCGTCGCGAGAAATGTTGCGCGATTATCCGCTCGGTATTGGTTGGAATAATTTCGGTGTTGCCATCAACCCGCCGTATCCCTACGGCAGTTTGATCGATCAATATTTCAAGGACCATAACGAGTTCAAAGAAGTCGATACCTCCAAAGGCATCGTCGAAAGCCATTATTATCTGTTGCTGGCCGAGACCGGTTATCAGGGATATCTCAGCTACCTCGTTTTGATTGCGTATTTTTTGTTTCTCAACGTCCGCTCGGCTATTTTCTTTCGGAACCATTTTCTTGGCGTGGTCAGTATTGGCATCGGCATTGGATGTTCGTGCAATTATTTGCAAAGCCTGCTCGAACGCGTTTTGGTGCAGCCACGTAATCTGATGTTGTGGCTGCTTTTAGTCGCGCTGACGGCACGAATCGAAACATGGCGACGTCAGGCGAAGGCGCGCCGCTCGGTGAAACAACCGCAAATGGAAGCCATCGAAGCCGAAACCACCGTCGCGGCCGCTTAGCTCGCAGGATTGACGGTCACTCTCCGCAAACATACCTTGTATGCGCATGATTGCGCCCGCTCCGAGCAACAACAACAAAACCGCCGCTCAACCGGCTTTCCGCGTCGGTGACGAACGGTTGATTAAAGTTTCGGAAAGCGCGGCGAAGAAAGTCGGATCGCTTTTGCAACGGCAGGGCAGGCCCAATGGCGTTCTTCGTGTGGCCGTTGTTGGCGGCGGTTGTTCGGGTTTGCAATACAAAATGGATCTTCAAGACCAGCCGGCCAATCGCGACATTCTTGTCGAAAGCGGCGGGATCAAGGTCGTGGTCGATCCCAAAAGCGCGCTTTATGTCACGGGCAGTGAACTCGACTACATCGACGCTTTACAGGATGGCGGGTTCAAAGTGAAAAATCCCAACGCGGCCAGCACCTGTTCGTGCGGCGAGAGTTTTAGCGCGTAACGTTGCACTTAGGGGTGCAACGCAAATCCGAACCGGATGGTGTCGGTATGTTGTTTGTATCCGAGAAATGTTTCGCCATAGCCCGCGAAATATTGCGCAAATAAATACGGATAGCCAAAGCCTGGCACGGGACAAGTGAAGTCAGTTTGGAAACCGGCGTGCTGCAGGTGATCGCCCATTTGGACTTTGGTCCGCAGATTGTATTCATTCCAGCCCGCGCGCACGGTTGCGTTCCAATAGCCGCGGTATTTTGCGATGTCCGGATTGTCACTGAGGTCGAGGAAATAGAACCAGACGCGCGGTGTGATTTCCAAATGCCAATCGGTCGGCTTGCCGATTTTGACAATCGCTTGCGCATAAATTGTGTTCATGCTGCGCGATTTGTCGCCGCCCTGACCGTTCGATTCATGCTGATAGCCGCCTTGCAAATCGAGCCACAACTCCCCGTGATGATAGACATCGGGAAAATATAAGAACGCTGTCGGTTTGTAGCTCGTATCAATGAACGGAGCCGACTTACCGAGAATGTCCCAGAACGAAGTTTGGGTGAACGCGAAGGAAGGCGCGACGACGTGCCAATTGGTCGCGTGAACCTGCAGGCTGAACTGGAATTTTGCCGCAGGCGTCACCGGCCCCATCAGAAAGTAAATCGGTTCGTAGGGCGCGACGTATTTGACGAACCGCCATTCGGCGTTTTGCCACGGGTCGGTGTTGGTGATTTTTGAGGGCGGCAAGGTTTGCGCTGAGCTAAACGTTGCCAGAGAAACAGTCGCTATGAACGCAAGCCGACCGCACGTTCTCGATAGGAATTCCATGGCCGCATAGATGAGGACGGGCGGTTGCGCAGTCAAGGAAATACAAATTTATCTCGGTGCGCTATTTCCTTCTGAAGTTTTTGGCGCATCATCGCTGGAGAGATGTTGGAACAATTTTCAGACGCAGTGCTCGTTATCGTCGCTCACGGCTCTACCGTGAATGAAGATTCGGCGGCGCCGGCGCGACAACATGCGGAGTCGTTGCGTCAGCGCAAAATTTTCGCGCGCGTCGAAGCGGCATTTTGGAAACAGGAACCGTTTGTCGACGTCGTCGTCAACTCCATCACCGAGCGGCGTGTGTTTATCGTTCCGCTCTTGATCAGTGAAGGCTATTTCAGCGAGCAGGCGGTGCCGACGAAACTTGGTTTCCGCAAGGAAGGCGAAGCGACTTTTAATCGCGTGCAAACGCGCGCTGCTCAGACGTTGTATTATTGCAAGGCGGTCGGCACGCACGAGAGCATGACAAACGTGTTGCTGGCTCGCGCGAAAGACATTGTCGAAAAATACCCGTTCCCGCGCGCGCCTAAATTGCAGGACACTTCGTTATGCATCGCGGGTCACGGAACGACCGCCGATGAGAACTCGCGCAAAGCGATCGAGCATCAAGCCGATTTGATTCGTGCGAAGAATGTTTACGGCGATGTTCACGCCATCTTCATCGAAGAAGAACCGAGGATCGCCGATTGCTACAAACTCGCGGCGAAAAGAAATATTGTGGTTGTGCCGTTTTTCGTCAGTGACGGCATGCATACGATTGAAGACATTCCGGAAATGTTAGGTGAACCGAAAAGAATTGTGCAGAAACGTTTGCGAAGTGGACAGCCGACGTGGCGCAATCCGACTGAAAAGCACGGCAAACTCGTCTGGTTCACGCGTAGCGTCGGGACGGAGCCGCAAATTGCAGATATCATTTTGGAACGCGTGAAAGAAGTGAACGCTTCAAAATAAGTTGGAAGTGCAAGCTCCAGTTCATACCTTGTCGCAACCGCGTTGATGAAAGCATCCCTGATATTGGCGGCAGTCTGCATTGTCGCATTGATGTTTCCGAATCTTGCGCGCGGTTTTTTCGATCGAATCGAAGAACGGTTTCAGCGGGTTGCGAACAGTCGTTTCGTTCCCTTTTGGAGTGCGCTGTTCGTTTTTCTTTTCAGCGCGGTGCTCACAGTCGTTTATCGGCTCCCGCAACCACGCATCCACGATGAGTTTAGTTATTTGCTGCAAGCGGACACGTTCGCCCATGGACGTCTGGCTAATCCGACTCATGCGCTCTGGCGGTACTTCGAAACATTTCACGTCCTGCAACAGCCAGTCTACGCTTCGAAATACCAGCCGGGGCAGGGTTTGTTTCTCGCATTGGGCCAGATCGTTTGGCAACCGATTTTAGGAGTTTGGATTTCGACGTCGCTGGCGATTGCGGCGTTGTTTTGGATGTTGCGTGCGTTGTTTACGCCGGGCTGGGCGCTGGTCGGCGCAATGCTTGGATTTACGAACGCGCAGTTGCTGTGGTGGAACTGGAGTTTTTGGGGTGGGGCAGTTCCGCTGCTGGGTGGTGCGCTGGTGTTGGGCGGAATATTTAGAACGTTACAGAATCCTACACGCAACGCGAGCGTGGCAATGGGTGTCGGCGCAGGTTTGCTTGTCATTACACGGCCGTTCGAAGGTGCGGCGTTGTGCGTGATTGTCGGGCTGATTTGCCTGGCGAATTTTTGGAGAAATCGATG
>JAICXV010000552.1 GCA_025934545.1 Verrucomicrobiia bacterium | reverse complement strand
TCGACACATCCGCATTCCAACGACAACGTTGAGTCAGGCGGACTCCGGTGTCGGCGTCAAAAACGGCATCAATGCTTTCGGGAAAAAGAATTTCATCGGCACGTTCGCTCCACCGTTTGCGGTCATCAACGATTCCGAATTTCTCAATTCGCTGCCGGAACGCGACAAGCGCGCCGGCTTCGTCGAAGCCGTCAAAGTCGCTTTAATTCGGGATCGGGAGTTTTTCGAAAAGCTCGAACGCGACGCGGAGTCACTCGCGAAATTTGACAGCGAAGCGACGCAACAACTGATCTATCGCTGCGCCGAGTTGCATCTCAATCACATTGCGACCTCGGGCGATCCGTTCGAAACCGGGTCGGCGCGGCCACTCGATTTTGGACATTGGGCCGCGCATAAGCTTGAGCAACTTTCCGAATACAATATCCGCCACGGTGAAGCCGTTGCGATCGGGCTCGCGCTAGACGTCATTTATTCGCGCAACATTGGTTTTCTCGACGCCGCTTCATGCGATCGCATTTTGGCACTGCTCCAAAAACTCGGCTTCGAACTATTCGCCAACGAACTGCTGAACATCGATGCCGATAACCAGATCCTCGTTCTCAAAGGCTTGGAAGAATTTCGCGAACACCTCGGCGGCCAACTGACGATCACGTTGCTCAAAGGAATCGGCCACGGCGTGGAAGTCCACGAAGTGAATTTGCCGAAGATGCTCGATTCAATTTACGAATTGCAACAACGGCATCACCAAGCCCGCCGCGTCATTAGCCTCCACGGCTAGTTGCATCGGCCACCCGCTTCCTTTATGTTCCGGCCTTCATGACGGAACCCTACATCCAGAATCTTTTTGCCGAACGCATCGGTGGAAAAAACTACGGCAAGTCCACGGCCATCTATAAATTCGAGCGCATCAAACGCACCAAACGCGCCGCGCTCGCGGCCAATCCCGGCGCCGAAATTATCGACATGGGGATCGGCGAACCGGACGACATGGCGTTTCCCGAAGTTCTCGACCAACTCAACGCCGCGGCGCGCAAACCCGAAAACCGCGGCTATTCCGACAACGGCGACAACGTTTTGAAAGAAGCCGCGGCGCGTTATTTGGAAAAGGTCTGCGGCGTCCGCGGTATCAATCCCAAAACGGAAGTTATTCACTCCATCGGCAGCAAGGCCGCTCTTTCCATTCTTCCTGCGGCGTTGATCAATCCTAGCGATTACGTCTTAATGACCACACCTGGTTATCCAGTGTTCGGCACGCACGCAAAATATTATGGCGGCCTCGTTCACAACCTGCCTCTGACCAGCGCAAATAATTTCCTACCCGACCTCGATTCGATTCCGGCCGATGTTTTAAAACGCGCCAAGGTTCTCGTCATTAATTATCCCAACAATCCAACCGGAGCGAGCGCGACGCCGGACTTTTTCCGCAAGGTCGTCGACTTCGCGAAGAAAAACCAAATCGTGGTTATTCACGATGCCGCCTACGCCGCTCTCGTGTTCGAAGGAAAGCCTCTCAGTTTTCTCGCCACACCCGGCGCAAAAGACGTCGGCATCGAACTGCATTCCACCAGCAAATCATTCAATATGACCGGCTGGCGTTGCGGTTTTGTCGCCGGAAACGAACTGCTCGTCAAAGCCTACGGCGACGTGAAGGACAATACCGATTCCGGCCAGTTCCTCGCGATTCAACATGCTTCGGCTTATTGCTTTGATCATCCGCAAATCACCGAGAAAATCGCGTCAAAATATTCGCGGCGCATGGGCGCGCTTGTTGATGTTTTGAAACGCGCCGGCTTTGACGCACAAAAACCGAAAGGTTCGTTTTTCCTCTACGTCAAAGCGCCCAAAGCCGTCAGCGGCAAACAACGGGTCGAGTTCAAAACCGCCGAAGACGTTTCGCAATGGCTCATTACGGAAAAGTTGATTTCGACGGTTCCGTGGGACGACGCCGGCGCGAATCTGCGTTTCAGCGTGACGTTCGTCGCAAAAGATGAAGCGGACGAGAAGCGCGTTCTCGATGAAATCGCAAAGCGGCTGAGTGACGTGCGCTTTGAATTTTAATCGGTCGAGAAGTTAGTTAAGCAGCGCGCAAATTGACGACGCTCTCGGCAATTTCGTCGGCTTCCTGTTCCATCGGCGTGTTGGGATATCCCATCATCATGCACTCGAACAGATAACGTTCCATGAACGCGCGGAAACCGCCCATGCGTTCGTATTGCTTAACGTGGCCGAGTTCGTGGGCGATCAAACGGCGGTCGTTCGCCGACTCTTTTTGGACGTAGATTCCGTAACGCAAAGTCATCCCGGCCGTTTCGGAGCCGAACAAACCGATTTGTTGGGCGGCGATGCGAAGCTGCATTTGTTCCGGTGCGGGGATTTCTTCGATGGCCAAAATTCGAATACGTTCCGCGCGAAAAATGCCCATGCGGCGCGCTAGTTGGAGTTCTTCGGCATTCAATGGCCGACCGGTTTGAGCGATGACACGCTCCTGCAATTCGGCCCATCGACAGGCCAAGGGAATCAGACGCTGAAATTCTTCCGGCGTAATCATCGACTGCGATGATATGCCTGAAAACAGGCCGGAATGTCTATCAAATTCAGTCCTTGGCCTTGGCGCAAACCAAGGCAAATCCTGACAAGTAAACGACTTCCGCAGCGGCTCAGGGCGCTATTTCGTCCGCAATGCTAGAGGAATGACATCCGAAATCGTTTTAACGAAATGCACTTTCATTTTCTCGCGCACTTCGGCTGGAACTTCTTCCCAATCATTTTTGTTTTGATCGGGCAAAATCACGTTCTTCACGCCTGACCGCGACGCGGCCAGCACTTTTTCTTTGATGCCTCCAACCCGCAACACGCGTCCACGCAAACTGATTTCGCCCGTCATCGCGACGTCTGAGCGTACCATGCGTTTGGTCAAGAGCGATGCTAGCGCTGCCACCAACGTTACGCCGGCACTCGGGCCGTCCTTCGGTGTCGCGCCCGCTGGAACGTGGATGTGAATGTC
>JAICXV010000248.1 GCA_025934545.1 Verrucomicrobiia bacterium | reverse complement strand
TTACAGTTACTACCGGGACGAAGAGGCATGCGCGTGGAACTACTTGACTGTTCAATTCGAGCATACGACGCCTGCCTAGCAAACGCCGAGTTCGCCGAAAGTTTGATACGTGCGGCTGCCAGTGGGCAGGACGTGTTTGCGGTTGCGAAGGCGAGCGGCCATGAGTGGGAGCACACATCGCTGCCATGATTATATAGGCGGCCTGACAAGAGTGCGCCAGTGGACGGCGGCTTGACGTTGCATTTACAATCCACCACTCAGCGGGCCCTACCGCCGCTGAGCTTTGCTATAGGCGAATTCAACCTTTATGACGGAACCGTATCCCAAACTTCTGGTCGGAGTTGAGTCACATCGCGAAAGGTACGTGCGGGTTTTCGGCACGCCGGAATCGTTGCGCATCCTCGCTGGCACTCTCCAAAGTGCTGTCGAGTCTTTGCCTTCGTCTGTTTCCGAGCGGCAGCGAGTCTCTGATTTTTATGTCGCCGATGCAGACGGCGGCAGGCGGGAGGTCTATTTAAGTTTTCACGCGGTGCCTTCCCTGGACTGCGTGGCAGGTCGGCAAAAGCGCAAAGGTTTTCGAGATTTTGCAGTCGCCCTGCTTTTGATTGCCTTTGCAGCATTGGCTATTATGGGTATCCGAACGGTTTGGCAATGGATTCGGTGAAGAAAGGCTAAAGGATAAAATAAACTGCAGGCATAAGACGCGGCCGCCGCGCCGCCCCCCATTAAAAAATTTACGGCTGTTACCCAGGGTAGCGCCCTGCTGCCACCGCAACCCTGGGCTATATGCTTCAACCGCGTTGCGGTTCCGGCAGATCAGAAGCTGGGGTGAGCCAATGCGCTTGTGTCGATTAAAGGGCACAGTCTTGTTCGCGTGTTAAAATTATGCGACCGTCGGTCGTGTATGAATAGTTTGGGCCACGAGACATGCTATGGCATCTGATGAACAAGAAATCCGTGCGGTGCATTCAATTTGGATTGAGGCCGTCAATGCCGGCGATCTCGCCCGTCTGCTCACCTTAGTCGCGGAGGATGTCGTTTTTCTAACGCCCGGACAGGCGCCGTTCGACCGAGAGCGATTTTCCTCCAACTTCACGGCCGCCCACGAACAGATGCGGATTTGTTGCACGAGCGAGTTAGAAGAGGTCGTTGTTGTCAGTGAGATCGCCTACACGCGGAGCCGGGATGCGTTGTCCGTAACGCCGAGCGCAGCCGGGAAAACGGCGCAACTCGCCGGGCATCGTCTAACGGTTTATCGCAAACAGCGCGATGGTCGTTGGCTTCTATCCCGCGATGTCCACAATTTGTCAGCCGTGGAGAAGTGAGAACACAGACGGAACATGGACGCGAATGGAAGATTCACGACACAACCGCGCAACTGTCTTCACTGCGCATTCGCTACCGCTGGCCCGTGATCGTTGAGCACCTGGTTCAAAATCTTCAGCAACCGTTCGGCGGTATAGGGCTTCGGCACAAAATATCGCAATCCCGACGCCACCGTTCGTCCGGCGGTCTCGTGCATGCCCAGTCCGCTTGAACCGATGACCTTGACCCTAGGATTCATCGATTGCAGCGCCACAATCGTCGCCGGGCCGTCCATCACCGGCATCATCATGTCGGTCAACACCACGGAAATTTGAGGTCCGTGCTGCGCATAAATGGCGACGGCTTCGGCTCCATTGGCCGCAGCCAACACGCGGTAACCGAACGTCTCCAATGTTTCCTGCGTGATGGTCCGTAGATTTTCCTCATCATCAACAATCAGGATCGTTTCGCCGTGACCGGTCGGCAGCGCGTTGGATGGATCCATCGATTCCGCGTTTGCTTGTTCCTTGCTCGGTTTGGCGGGAAGGAAAATTTTAAATTTCGTGCCGCGTCCGATCTCGCTATAAACGTTGATAAAGCCGCGGTGCGCATTGACGATCGTCACCACCGTCGAAAGTCCGAGGCCTGTTCCTTTGCCGATTTCTTTCGTCGTGAAAAACGGATCGAACATTTTCTCCTGCACCTCGGGCGTAATACCAGTTCCGGTGTCCTCGACGGTCATCACGATATACGGCCCGGGTTTCGCATCCGATTGCATCTTCGCATAACCTTCGTCGAGCACCGTGTTGGCCAATTCCACCACCAGTTTGCCACCTTCGGTCATGGCATCGCGCGCATTGACGCATAGATTCATCAACACCTGATGCACATGCGTCGGGTCCGCTTCGATCATCCAAAGTTCTTTCGGACTTCTCAGCTCGAATGAAATGTTTTTCGGGAACGTATCGAAAATGACTTTCTGAATTTCCCTGGCCAGGATCCGCAAATTCACGGCCGTGCGCTGGCTTTCCATGCCGCGCGCAAACGTCAACACCTGCCGCACCAGGTCCGCCCCGCGTTTGCTGCTGTTCTCGACCGTGTCGAGCAACGCCTTCTCCTTGGGCGTCTGCGCGTTCTTGCGCAACAATTGCACCGACATCAAAATCGGCGCGAGCACGTTGTTCAAATCATGCGCGATTCCACCGGCCAGCGTGCCGATGCTCTCCATGCGTTGCGCGCGCAACATTTGCGCTTCCAGTTTTTTCTGGTCCGTAATATCGCTATTGATGATGAGGATCGCTTTTGGGGTCTGGTCGGGCCCCAGGATCAACGTGCCTCGTGATTGCACGGTTATTTCATGGCCGGACTTGGTGAGTTTTACGAGTTCTCCGAACCATTCACCTTGATCCCTGCACACGTTATTGATGTCATGAAATTTTTGCTGATCCTTGTGCATTTCAACGGAACGCGTCCCCAGCACTTCCTGTTTGGTCCACCCGAACATCCGTTCCGCGCCTTTGTTCCAATAAATGATCCGGTCATCCATGCTGCGCACAATGACGGCGTCGGGCGTGAGCTCCAAAAGCGCCGCCTGCTCGGCCAGCCGCTCTTCCGCCTTGCGCCGCTCCTCTTCCGCTCGAATCCGGTTCATCGCCCCGGCCGCATGGTCGGCGAATAATTGCATCAAATCCAAATCGGCCTGGCAGTAGGCGTTGATGCGATAACTTTGCACCGACAGGATGCCAACGGTTTTCGCTCCCAGCCGCATCGGCACCAGCATCATCGACTTCGACGGCCGCGATTTGTCGCCGAACATTTTCGAAGTCTTGTCCGCGCCTTCGTCTTCCTTGCGCAAGACGAGCTGCGCGCCGCCAACTAATACACTGCGCGCACGCGTCGATGGCTTGGACAGGTTTAAATTGGCCATGCAACGCGTGCGCTTTCCATCAATCGTGTCTATTGCCGCTAACGTCGTCACCAAATCAGTATCAGAGTCGTAGACGGCGAGCGTGAAACAGTCCCACGCGAATAACTCCAGAGACGCATCCAGGATGATTTGTGTCGCTTCTTCAGCCGTTTCCACGACATTGAGACTGCTCCCCAGCCGCGACAACATCGTCCATTGTTGTTCAAATCGCTTGCGCTCGGTGATGTCCTCCGCGATACCCAACACCCGATAAACCATTCCGTCGGCGTCACAAATCGGGTAGGCGCGATCGCGCAGCCAACGAACTTCTCCATTGGGCCGGACAATCCGGTAAGTCTCCTCACGTTGGCCCGAGGATTTTGACAAGAAAGTTTTGATGACGCGGCTGCGGTCCTCCGGATGAACAAATGCGAGCCAGGGATCCGGACCTTCGCCCAGCACCTGGCGGTCGCGTCCCCAAATCTGTTCGAAAGCCGGGCTGAGATAAACGATGCGTCGCGTGATGGCATCGACCACCCAAAAAACCTGGTTCACGTTGTCGGCGAACTGTTGGAAATGCCAGCCGCCGACCGGCAGGCCTGCTTCCGCGCTTCCTTCCATTACTGCAGACGTATAGATATCGCTTCTCATTTTCTGACGCAATTGACTGCCACTCCATGCTTTAAAAATACCGGCGCCGTCTCTTTATAACGTCTTAGAGCATTCCGAGAGCTCTAAGACAAACCCCTATCCAACTATCGGGCCAAGGGATTATTCGCATGCACGCCCCTGAGAGCAACGGCCATGCCACGACGGTGTAGGGGTTTACCCTTCAACCCCTAGATTGCGCACAGTTCATTCAATTCGTGGCTGCTTTTTGGTAACTAACGAAACCATTGGTAAGGCAAAAAAAAAATTCCCCTCTCCATTACGTCCAGTCATTGGCGGCCAAATCGTGCGTCTTCGACGAAACAGCTCACTTTCCCTATTGACTTGGGCCCCTTCTTTGATAGGTTTTGCGCTCTTTGTTAGGCTTTGGATGAAAACTCATTTACCAAAAATCAACTTGGACCAGCGCAAATGGCATATTATTGATGCCGATGGCGCGGTCCTCGGACGTCTCGCCGCTCAGGTCGCTAATGTTTTGCGCGGCAAGAACAAACCCACTTTCACTCCGCACCTCGATGCCGGCGATTTCGTAGTCGTGATCAACGCTGAAAAAATTCGCGTGACCGGCAAGAAAGAAACCGACAAGGAGTTCATGACCTATTCCGGTTGGAAAGGCGGCGAAAAATACGCCACCGTCGCGCAAGTCCGCGCCAAGCATCCGGAAAAGCTCATCACGCACGCCGTTAAAGGAATGGTTCCCAAGAACCGCCTCGGCCGCGTCCTGTTGACCAAGCTGAAAGTTTACAAAGGCGCCGAGCACCCGCACTCCGCGCAACAACCGGCAACAATGACGAACGCGAAGTAACGCTTTCACTTCACTTTCATTTCTATGGCAAAAACTGAAAAAGAATTTCTCGGCACTGGCCGTCGCAAGACCGCCGTGGCCCGTGTTCGTTTGGCGAGCGGTTCCGGTAAAATCACCGTGAACGGCCGCGCGTTCGAAACCTATTTCCCGACCGAAATGCTCCGCATGGTCGTCCAACAACCGTTGGTCACGACCGACAGTGCCAGCAAGTACGACGTCCGCGTTAACGTCGAAGGCGGCGGTCCTGCTGGTCAGGCCGGCGCAGTTCGTCACGGCATCGCTCGCGCGTTGCTCGAAGTCGACACGACCTTCCGCGCTTCGCTCAAGGCCGCTGGTCTCCTGACCCGCGATCCTCGTATGCGCGAACGTAAGAAGTA
>JAICXV010000103.1 GCA_025934545.1 Verrucomicrobiia bacterium | reverse complement strand
GCCCCGCGACGGCCGGTCACGATGGTAACCAGGACAATTACGTTAGCTATACGCTCAACGCGACCCAGGACGGCTGGATTATTAAAACACACGACTGCCCGTTGGGTGGCGTGGAATCTATCCCGCCAGGACAGGCCATTGCCTCGTTCGCATTCATTCCCGCGGGATCGCCGGGATTCACCATGACGCCAAGCAACAACATTTTTACGACGGAAAGCGGAGGCCAGGCGCACTTCACGGTCGTGCTTGATACGCAGCCGACCGCGGACGTGACGTTTAGCGTAGCGTCATCCAATCCCCAGGAAGGAACAGTTGATGTGAGTTCGTTGACCTTCACGAGCGATAACTGGGCTCAACCGCAAACGGTGACCGTCACCGGCGTTGATGACAGCGTGTCTGACGGGACTGTCTTTTATACAATTGATTTTGGCACGGCGAGCAGCTCGGATCCAAATTACAGTGGGCTTCAACCGGCGAGCGTTAGCGTTGGCAACATTGACAACGATCCCGGAATCACAGTGACGCCGAGCAGCGGCTTGTTTACCACGGAAAGTGCCGGCACGGCGACTTTCAACGTTCACCTGAACACGCAGCCGACCGATACCGTCACGATTTCAATTTCGTCGAGCAATCCGAATGAAGGGACGGTTTCAACTTCACAACTGGTCTTCGACCAGAACAACTGGAATGTGGACCAGCCGGTCACCATTACGGGCGTCGATGATTTTGTGCAGGATGGCGATGTTGCTTACACCATCTTCACGGGTGCGGCACAATCGAACGATTCGAATTACAGCGGTTACAACCCGCCGGATGTTTCGGTGGTGAACCGAGACAACGACGTCGCAGGATTGGTCGTGAGCGCTTATCCGTTTGGGCTGGCTGTGGTTGAAGGGCGTTCAACAAATTATACTATCAGCCTTGCCAGCCAGCCGTCGGCCAATGTCACGGTCAATATCGCCTCAAGCGACACAACGCAGGGCGGAACGGTTTCGCCTCCGTCATTGGTGTTTACGCCGGGTAATTGGAGCAACGCTCAACCTGTGACGGTCAGCGGAATTGACGATCTCGCAATCGATGGATCGACCGGATGGTTTATTACCAATTCAGTGAGTTCTTCGGATACGAATTATGCCGCAGTCGCCGCCGTGAGCATACCGGTGGTAACACTGGACAACGAACCGACGATCACGATGCCTTCTGGCACGACGTTTTACGGCATCGGCATGCCACCGGTCGGCATCGACGGCCGCGCGGTTGTTTCTGACCCAAATACTTTGGATTACACCGGCACCACGTTGACGGTGACCATAACTAACAATGCAACCGCTGATGATCGGTTGAGTGTGCGCCACGACGGAACTGGCGCCGGGCAGATTGGTGTTTCTGGAAATTCCGTGACGTACGGTGGCGTGCAGATCGGGACGTTCAGCGGTGGATCGGGTTCGCCGCTCGTGGTCACTTTCAATAACACGGCGACGCCTGCGGCAGTCGAAGCGACTTTGCACGCGGCCAGCTTCAGCAACGTTAATTCGTCGCCGTCACTGGCCACGCGTAATGTGTCGGCGCTGTTGCGTCACGCAGATGGCGGCCAAAGCTCGGGCACGGTTGCGATTCGCGTCGGGCTATTGCGTGCCACTGAATTTCAAGAAGGCGCCGACCACGGCTATGGAACTTACACCGGTGAAAACGATATTCTGCTCAAAGAAAGCGCACCGAATACGGCGTTTCCAGCCGGCGGCGCCAATGGGTTGTTTGTCGACTGGCCGGATCCCGGCTCAGCGGACTCACAACAAGTTCTGTTGCGGTTTGATAATATTTTCGGCAGCAGTCTCGGCCAAATTCCGTCGAACGCAGTCGTTGTTGAAGCGCTCCTGACGTTTCACGTAATTGATTCGGGCGATGGGAGTCCGTTGTATCGGATAACGCAGGATTGGGATGCGACAAATTTGACCTTTGCTACCTTCAGTGGCGCGGTTAACGGCACCGCAGATTCGGTCTGGGGATTGCCGGACGGTTCTGCGAGCACAAGCACCGGTGCGGCGACGATTAGCGTGCTGGCAGATATCAACGCGTGGTTGTCTGGTGGTCAAGTCAATCACGGTTGGTTCATGCCGGGTTGGACTGGCAATCTCGACGGCACCGGCATCAGTCCGGGAGAAGAACCGAATATTTCTTTCCGGCCGGACCTGCGCATCCTGTGGTTGCCACCAACTGTTGCATCGAACAGCTTCCGCCAAAACGTCAACGGTTACACCAATGCCGTCGATACACAAATTCGCGGCAACGATCCGACCAATGGAACGTTCGGCTTGTCGGCGACCATCGGCGTCGATTGGAACGTCGTGACGCCGGGCGATCAATCTCAAGTCCTGATGCGATTTGATAACATTATCGGGACGGGGCCCAATCAGATTCCGCCCGGCTCTCAGGTGCATGCGGCGATTCTCGATCTGACCAGCCAAAGCGGGTCGGCCCAGGGCCACGGTGGAGCGTTCCACACCATGCTAATCCCGTGGAACGACACGGATTCGTTCTCGACCTTCGGAAGCGGAATTGTCGCGAATGACGTGCAGGCCAGCTCGGCAATCTCCATTGCTGCGGGTTCGCCTGACTTGTCGTTCTTTGTTCAAGGCGGGTATCTCTCGTATGAGTTGACGGCGGATGTCGCGCAATGGGTCACCGGCGCAAAACCAAATTATGGTTGGGTCATCCTGCCGTGGGTAAACGGTAACGACGGCTGGTTCTTCGGCACCGCCGAAAATGCGAACGAAAGTTTTCGGCCGCAGTTACGCGTTTATTATACGCCGGCGACCGTGCAAGCACAGGTCGTCATCACGTCCGGCGGGCGCACGGCGACGACGGGCTTCCTGAACTTCACGGGCGCGCCGAACACGACATATAGCATCGTCCGCGCGACAACCGTTCACGGCACCTACGGTTCGATCGGTCAGGCAACGACTGACGGCTCCGGTGCAGGCACATTCACCGACAACGCGCCGCCGGATGGCACGGCGTTCTATCAGGTTTCAAATCCGTAGGCACACGTTAACAACACTGACGGCCCCGTGTAAAAACGGGGCTGTTTTGTTTTATGGTGATCATTTTGTTGCCTAATTGATGCGTCGGGAAACTTAGTGTGTTTTCCTTTGACGCATTGTTTTGGCATACCTAGATTGACAATCTTAGTTTCGCCGAATTTATTGAAAGTATCAGATATGGAAGCCGCTACGATTCCCATTGCACCCGTCACCAAAGGTCTAGAAGGCATTGTCGCCGC
This sequence comes from Verrucomicrobiia bacterium, assembly GCA_025934545.1. Classification (GTDB taxonomy): domain Bacteria; phylum Verrucomicrobiota; class Verrucomicrobiia; order Limisphaerales; family Palsa-1400; genus JAICXV01. The sequence continues at coordinate 3,987 of JAICXV010000103.1, read as the reverse complement.
GCAAACGCGCTTGAGCGACGTGCGAGGTGAAAAAGGGGAACTGATTTATTGCGGCTACGATATTAACGAGTTGGCCGGCAAAGTTTCGTTCGAAGAAGTCATTCACCTGCTGCATCGCAACCACCTGCCGACGCGCGATGAGTTGGCGGCGCTGAAAGCGACCCTTGCGGCCGACCGCGAATTGCCCAAAGGCATCATTGATATTCTAAAATCAATTCCGAAGGATACGCCGCCGATGGATGCGATTCGCACGGCGGTTTCGGCCCTCGGTTGTTTCGACCCGGAACGCGATGACAATTCGCAAGACGGGCAACGACGCCGCGCGATGCGTTTAATTGCGCAAATTCCCATCGTAACCGCGTATTTTCATCGTATTCGCCAGGGCAAAAGTATTTTGCCACCCGATCCGAGTCTAGGTGAAGCAGCGAACTTTTTGTATCTGATCGATGGTGAAAAACCTTCGGTCGAAAAGACGAACACGTTAGATCTTTGCTATGTGTTGCATGCCGACCATGGGATGAACGCTTCGACGTTCAGCGCGCGTGTGACGATTGCGACGTTGAGCGATATGTATTCGGCAATCACCAGCGCGATCGGGACGTTGAAAGGGCCGCTGCACGGCGGAGCCAACGAGGGCGTCATCCACATGCTGATGAACATTGGTTCGATGGATAAAGTCGATGCTTATGTCGAGGATTGCCTGGCGCAGAAGAAGAAGATTATGGGCATTGGGCACCGCGTTTATAAGACGCTCGATCCGCGCGCGCCGCATCTGCGTCGCATGGCGCAAATTTTGAGTTCGAAAATTGGCGAACCGAAGTGGATTCAGATGAGCGACCGCATTGCTGAACACATGCTGAAAAAGAAAGGGCTGCACGCGAACGTGGATTTCTATTCTGCGACGGTCTATTACTCGCTGGGAATTCCAACGGATCTGTTCACGCCGATCTTCGCGATTTCGCGAACGGCAGGGTGGACGGCGCATGTCTTGGAGCAACTCGCCGACAATCGATTGATCCGACCGCAAAGCGCCTATACCGGGCCCGTCGGCCTCAAAGTCATTCCGCTGGCCGAACGTTAAGTTCGTTCGGCGATTTGTTCAATGGCGTTGGCGCATCATCGCGCCCCCAAAACCCACTGCGACCACCACACCGAATATAATCGTGAGAATTAAAAGTATAATGCCGATTATTCCGCAGATTCTGCCGGCGTTGGTTGTGCTACGACCGCTGGGATCCATCGTTCCAGCATCCATTTGGCGCAAGTCAGCATTAGCCATTATCCACGCAGGAATTCCCAAAAAACCGCACAAAACAATGCCGAGAATTCCCAGTACCATGATCAACGTGCCGCGATGAGGTTTCATGTTATCTTAATTGTTTAGGATAGGCCGAGTTTAGGTTGACTAATGACGTGGTGACTTTGAGACTATCTATTCCGAGTGCAAGCTTAAAAAATGAACATTCACGAGTATCAAGCAAAGCAGTTGTTGGCCCAATACGGCGTGCCCGTGCCTCTGGGCGAAGTCGCGGACACACCTGAAGCTGCGAAGAAAATCGCCGATAAGATTTTTAGCGCAGGTGAAAAGCTCGCCGTCATTAAATCGCAAATCCACGCAGGCGGCCGCGGCAAGGGAACTTTTAAAAATGGATTCAAAGGCGGCGTGAAATTGTCGAAAAGCGCGGATGAAATTTACGAGTTTGCCAAAAACATGCTCGGCCAGGTGCTGGTGACGAAGCAAACCGGACCGGACGGCCGGCTGGTTAGCAAAGTGCTGGTCGCGGCCGCGCCGGAAATTAAAAAGGAACTTTATTGCGCGGTGCTGCTGGATCGCGCTTCGTCCAAGCCGATGATCATGGTGAGCACGGAAGGCGGCATGGACATTGAGGAAGTCGCTGAGAAACATCCGGAAAAAATCGTCAAAGAGACGATCGATCCGGCGCAGGGCTTTTATCGGTATCAAGGCCGCAAGCTGGCAAGGGCTCTTGGTCTGAAGGGTGATTTGATTGGCAACGGCGCGAAGTTTTTCGCCGCGCTGTACAAAACATTTTGGGAATGCGACGCCAGCATGGTGGAAATCAATCCGCTCTGCATTGTTGCCGGACGCGACGGCAAAGACGGCCTTGTTGCGGTGGATGCAAAGATTGGGTTGGATGACAACGCTCTCTATCGGCATCCGAATATCCAGGCGATGCGCGATCTCGCCGAAGAAGCTCCCTTGGAAATCGAGGCCAGTAAGTTCAATCTCAATTATATCAAGCTCGACGGCAGCATTGCTTGCCTGGTCAACGGCGCCGGGCTGGCGATGGCAACGATGGATATCATCAAACATTTCGGTGGCGAACCGGCGAACTTTTTGGACGTCGGCGGCGGCGCGAGCAAGGAACAGGTGACAGCGGCTTTCAAAATTATTTTGAGCGACCCGAGTGTAAAAGGGATTTTGGTCAACATTTTCGGCGGCATTATGCAATGCGACATCATCGCGTCCGGCATCGTTGCGGCGGTGAAGGAGACGCATTTGAAATTGCCGTTAGTGGTGCGCCTTGAAGGCAACAATGTTCAACTCGGAAAACAGATTTTGAAAGATTCCGGGATGACCATCATCACGGGTGATTCGATGGCGGATGCTGCGCAAAAAGTTGTTAAAGCGGTCAACGCATAGGGAGGGGTAAATGAAAGTTAAGGAAATAGCATTTTGTTGTTACGCGGTCACCGACATCGCGCGCGCGCGGAAGTTTTACGAAGGCGTGCTGGGGCTGGAACCGACGACGATCACGGAAAACCAGTGGGTTGAATACGCGTGGGGGCCGTACGCGCTAGCGATCGGTTCATCGCCGCAATGGAAGCCGAGTCCGGATGGTTGTTCCGCTGCTTTGGAAGTTGAAGATTTCGACGCTGCCGTCAAACAACTGCGCGACAACAACGTAAAATTTCGCATGGAACCCTATGAGGGACCGGTTTGCAAAATGGTCGCCGTGTTCGATCCGGATGGAAACACGATCGTTATTCACAAGCGCAAAGGTTTATAATTTCTATGGCCATTCTCGTTCAATCTGACACAAAAATTCTCGTTCAAGGAATCACCGGAAGTTTCGGTGCGCGCCACACGCAATTGAGCATCGATTACGGCTCGCAAGTTGTTGCCGGCGTCACGCCAGGAAAAGGTGGGCAAACCTTCGAACATAACGGCAAAAAGGTCCCGATCTTCGACAGTGTGGCCGAAGCCGCCAAACAAACTGGCGCTACCGTCTCCGCGATTTTCGTGCCGCCACCGTTTGCCGGTGATGCGATTCTCGAAGCAGTCGACGCGGGGCTCGATCTTGCGGTCGCGATTACGGAAGGCATTCCGGTCAATGACATGGTGCGCGTGAAGAGCGCCATGCGCGGTAAGAAAACGCGTTTGATCGGGCCAAACTGTCCCGGCGTCGTCACGCCCGGCACAGGAAAAGATTCCACGGGCGGTTGTCGCATCGGAATTTCACCGGGTTACATTCACAAAAAAGGAAACATCGGCGTCGTTTCGCGGAGCGGCACGCTGACTTACGAAGCGGTCTGGCAACTGACTTGTCGCGGTGTTGGGCAATCGACTTGCGTCGGCATTGGCGGCGATCCGGTCAACGGCACGTCGCACCTCGACATTATCAAGATGTTCAATGATGACCCGGAGACAACGGGCATCATTATGATTGGTGAAATCGGTGGATCGGCCGAAGAAGAAGCCGCGGAGTGGATTAAGAACAATTGCAAAAAACCGGTCGCGGGTTTCATTGCCGGAGCGACGGCGCCGCCCGGACGGCGCATGGGTCACGCTGGCGCGATTATCAGTGGAGGTAAAGGCACGGCCGAAGCAAAGATTGCTGCCTTCAAAGAAGCCGGCATTGGCGTTGCCGCGACACCATCAGAAATGGCGGAGACGCTGTTAAAAATGATGTAGTCAAAAATCTGCTGAGACTTTGTGCGCTAACGCCGCCAGATAACGGGCGGCGT
>JAICXV010000104.1 GCA_025934545.1 Verrucomicrobiia bacterium | reverse complement strand
GGCGTTTGGAAACTTTGTGCCACCAAAATTTGCGCGTGCCCCCAGAGGGCGTAGCATCGGTGCCACCCTCGCGCGGAATAATAATGGTTTTGACAATTTCACCCGGTTGCAGAGCGGTTTTGCGATAGGCAATGAAAAACTGGTCGATGGGCACCATACGTTCGCAATTGGTCGACGCCAGAACAAGGCTGGCATCGAGCGCGAGCAGCACCGGCGCGCTATCACCAATGGGCGAAGCTGTGACGATGTTGCCGCCCATCGTGGCGCGGTTACGAATCTGGCGTGAGCCGAAGACGCGCAGCATGTCGCCGAGCGCAGGAAATTCCGTTGCCAGCTTCTCCTCGATTTGCGTAAGCGTGGCCGCTGCGCCGATGTGCCACTCCTTCTCGGTGCATTTGATTTCCTTCAGTTCGGCAACGGCTTCGACGGAAATCAGTGTCTGCAGTTTTTTAAATTTTTTAGTGATCTCAAGACCCAGTTCCGTGGCGCCAGCGATGAGACGTGCGTTTGGATATTCGCCGATGACACAGAGAAGGTCCTTTATCGTGGTTGGGCGCAGGAATGTTTCGTCGTCGTGCTGATACTTGGTCGCGGCGAGAGGGCTGAATTCGATGGCGTGCGCCTGACCGTCCGAACTCCTGTTGGCGTAGGCTTGAATGGCCGCGTCCACGATCGGTCGATAGCCTGTGCAGCGGCAGAGGTTGCCGCAAAGTTGGTCATCGAGTTGATCGCGCGTGCGGATGTCTTTGCGATGATATCCTTCGAACAGCGAAGCGACGAAACCCGGTGTGCAATAGCCGCATTGCGAGCCGAAATTTTCGACCATGCATTGCTGAACTGGATGTAGTTCTTTGCAACCGCGGGCGACGCCTTCGACCGTGACGATTTCACGGCCGTGCATCAGGCAGATCGGAACGAGACAACTGTTAATCGATCGATAGGTGGGCTTGCCGTCGGCATCGCGGTCAACAATTGCGACGGAGCAAGCACCGCAATCGCCTTCAGCACAGCCTTCTTTTGAGCCAGTGCGACCACTGGATCGCAGGTATTCGAGCAGGGTTAAATTGGTAGAACAGTCAGTTAACTCGATGTGTTCCCCGTTGAGGATGAACTGGATGCCAGAGGTCATTACGGCTTTCTATCACAGGATAGAGCAGCAGGTGAAGGTTGCCAAGACAGTTCGCCGCGCGTTTAAGCCGCTTGCTGACGCGCGCGGCTCTGTTTAGTTTTGCGGCATGGAACCTTTGCACGCGCCGTGGCGGATTGATTACATCCTCGCCCCAAAAGATTCGACGGACCAACCGCCCCTTTTCAAAACCATCGCGGACTCGAGCGAAGACGAAAAGAATCTGGTCATCGTGCGCGATCGCACCTGTTTTGCGTTGCTGAACCGGTATCCATACACCGGCGGACATTTGATGGTTGTTCCCTACAAACAGACTCCCGACCTTAACGGCTTAACAGATGACGAACTCGGGGACGTGATCAAACTGACACGTCGCTGCCAGAACGCGCTCACGACAGTCATGCAACCGCACGGGTTTAACATCGGCATCAACACCGGCCGCGTCGCGGGCGCGGGAATCGTGGAGCATGTGCATATTCACGTCGTGCCGCGATGGAATGGGGACACGAACTTCATGCCGGTGATTGCGAATACGACGGTCGTTCCCGAGGCGCTGACGGAAGTGGCGGCGAAGCTGCGGGCGGCGATGGCGAAATAGTTTTTGAAAACAGCGCTTGAGCCAGTAATCTGACCGCATGCTCATGAGTAAACGTTCCTGGGTCGGCGCTGCCTTGTTGCTCGCGCTGGCATTTCCACTTTGCGCATCACCACTGGACGAAGCGGCAGCGTTGCAAGAGCGGGGCGAGTTCAAAAAAGCCGATGCCGTTCTCGCGACCGCGTTGAAGTCGAAAGATTTGCCGGCGGACGAGCGCAAAAAAATCGAATGGGAGAAGGACCGGCTGTGGCGCATTCGCGATGATTACTCGGTCACCGCCGACGGCCTTTACGCAAAACTCGCGGGCACGCTGAAAAATCTGAAGCGTTCCGAATTCGAAAAATGGGTTGCGCAAGGTTGGTTCGATGGGCGCGTCATTGATGGAAAGATGTATTTCGTTGGAACCAGCGTGAAGAACTTGTTTATGCGGCATCCAGAGATGGAGGCGCGCCGAACGAAACCGAAAAACGATGCGCAGGAACAAAAAGATCGTCTCGAAATGGTGCGGGAAATTGTGGCGGCGACTAAAAAGGAACATTCACCCTACGTTTTGCCAAAGCATCTCAAAGCGACGATGACCGTTACTGTTGATGCCGATGCCGCGCCCGCTGGTGAAACCATTCGTGCGTGGTTGCCAGTGCCGCGCCGCAATGAATTTCAAGATGGCATTAAAATTATCAAGAGTTCGCCCGCGATAAAAAAACTGGCGCCGGAAACAAGCCCGATCCGGTCGGCTTACATGGAAAAGATCGCAACGAAGGGACAGAGAACGAAATTCGAAGTGACGTTCGAATATACGGTGCGTTGCGTGCATTTTGATCTCGACCCCAAAACCGCGCAGGCAACCGATGTCACGCAAGCTGACTTGAAACCGTTCACTTCAGAGGCGCCCCACGTCATGTTCACGGAGAAAATCAAAGGCCTGGTGAACGAACTTGCCGGGAACCAAAACAATCCTGTCGTCAACGCAAAGGCGTTTTATGATTGGATCGCGGGCAACATCCAATACAGCTACTCGCGGGAGTATTCGACGCTGACCAACATCAGCGATTATTGCTTTGCCAATCGCTACGGCGACTGCGGACAGGAAGCGATGTTGTTCATCACGCTTTGTCGCGCAAAAGGGATTCCGGCGCGCTGGCAGACGGGATGGGACCTCTTCCCTAATGGGCATGATATTCATGATTGGACGGAAATTTACATCGCGCCTTATGGCTGGGTGCCGGTCGATCCGTGGGCGGGCATTTATACGCACCGCTATTGCACGGCATTGACCCAGGCGCAACGGGATGAGTTGCAAAACTTCTATTTTGGCGGACTGGAAGGCTGGCGGATGGCGGCCAACAGCGACCACAGCCAAAAGTTGGATCCACCCAAGCAGACGATGCGGTCGGACGATGTGGATTTTCAGCGCGGCGAAGTGGAATGGCGCGGTGGCAATATTTATTTCGATAAGTATTCCTATCATTTCGATATCGAAGAGTTGAAGAATTGAACCGCATCAAGGGCCGATCAAACAAACAGGACTAACAGGATTTATAGCCAGGTATGAATGAAAAACGTGCGCTTGCCTGCGCGGTCTCGGCAGCCAGAGAAGTCGGCACTTTGATGCGCCGTAATCTGCGGGAAACGAAAACCATCAACGAACAGACGCAATTTGATATCAAGCTGCAACTCGACGTTCGCTGTCAGGAATTGATCACGAAAAAGTTGCTGAAAGCGTTTCCGGAAATTTCCCTTTTCGGTGAGGAAGGCGTGTCGGGGAAACAAGATTCGCAATGGCGTTGGGTCGTCGACCCGATCGATGGCACAGTCAATTTCACCTACGGTATCCCGCATGCGTGCGTCTCGATTGCGTTGCAGAGAAAAGGCTCGGCAGGAGCCTCGCCCTACCAAACTACAGCCGGGCTCGTTTACGATCCGTTCACTGAAGAAATGTGGACGGCGATTCGCGGGCAGGCTGCGAAGTTGAATGGCAAACCAATTCGCGTGAGCAAACGCAGTGAGTTGGCCCAGGCGATCGTGGCAATCGGTTTCGCAAAAAAGCGCGCCAGTTTGATCGAGAATTTGCCGGTGTTTAACAATCTGGTTCGGCAAGTGCGCAAGATGCGGATTATGGGCGCGGCGGCGTTGTCGTTGGCTTATGTCGCTTCGGGTCGATTCGACGCTTACGTTGAATCGGGGATTAAATTGTGGGACGTGGCGGCGGGGGCGCTGTTGATCGAATGCGCTGGTGGAGAATTTTATTGGGAACCGTTGAAGGAAGACGGCGCTCTGCGAATGATCGCGAACAATGGGCTGATTCGGAAAAAGATTGAGCGCGTCATCAAAACATCGAAACGGAAGAAGCTTTAGGCAGGTTCGATCCCGTAAATCTTGATCTTGTTGTAAAGGGTCTGCCGACCGATGCCGAGCCGCTTGGCTGTTTCCAACTTGTTGCCACCGGTTTCTTTGAGCATCTGGATAATGGCGTTGCGTTCCATCGCTTCCATCAACGTCAAATCTTCGGTTTCGCCCTGTTGCGCCATGACAGCGGTAATTGAGAGGTCTTTCATGTCAACCATGTTGCCTTCGCACATGAGGACGGCGCGTTGAATTTCGTTTTGTAATTGGCGAACGTTACCCGGCCAATCGAAATTCTTCAGCGCTTCGCTGGCTGCCGGCGTAAAGCCGCCGATGTTGCGGCCGGATTGCGCGTCGAAACGTTTCAGGAATGCGGACGCAATCGGGATGATGTCTTCACGACGCTCGCGCAACGGCGGCAAGTAAACTGTGATGGCGCTGATACGATAGTACAAATCTTCCCGCAACTTGCCGGCTTTGATGGCGTCGTCAGTCTGCCGATTTGTGGCGGCGACGATCCGGCAATCTGTCTTATAACTGGTGCGGCCACCGACCGGACGCACTTCTTTTTCCTGCAAGACGCGCAGCAGTTTGCTTTGCGTATCAATCGGCATTTCAGAAATTTCGTCGAGAAACAGCGTGCCGCCTTCGGCCTGTCGGAACAGACCTTCGCGATCCATATTCGCGCCGGTGAACGCGCCTTTCACCGAACCGAACAGTTCGCTCTCGATCAATTCGCGGGGCAACGCCGCGCAATTGATTTTAATGAGCGGCCCTTTCGTGCGCGGACTGAGCAAATGAATCAGGTCAGCAATCACTTCTTTGCCGGTGCCGCTTTCGCCGGCAATCAAAATGGAGACGTCGCTGGGCGCAACGCGTTCGACCGTGCGCACGACATTTTTCATCGGGGCACTGGCAAAGATCGGCGAACTGCCGCTGCTCATCGTTTGCAACGCCTGGCGCAACGAACTGTTCACTTCGTTCTGGCGCTTGTGTTCGAGCGCCCGTTCAACCGTCAGCAACAACGGCTTTTCGTCGTACGGTTTGCTCTGGAAATAAAACGCGCCGCGTTTGGTCGCTTCGACGGCGAGATCGAAAGTGGCGTTGCCGGTGAGCACAATAACCTCGGTATCCGGCCATTGTTTTTTGATTTGGGGGAGAAGTTCCAGACCATTGCCGTCGGGGAGCATGACGTCGAGCAACAGGATGTCGGGCTGACCGTTGCCAAAACATTGCGTGAGTTCCGCCGCGGACGATTTCGGGACCACTTCATAGCCGGCCCGCTCGAGTTGACGGCGGAGCAAATCACGGATTCCATCCGTATCATCGACCACCATGACCTTTGGTTTCATAACACCTCAGCGGCGTTGGCGCGCCGCATCGACGAAAGTTTCAAAAATTTTCAAAAACGTTTTATATCGGTCCAACAGTCGTTCGGGGTGGAACTGGACTGTCAAAAAAAACGGCAGTCGGGCCGCATCCTTTAATTCTGTTACTTCCACTATACCATCGCTACTAGCGGCTGTCATATATAAGAGGTCAGCAATTCGCCCGATGGCTTGATGGTGGGTACTATTAACGGAAATTTTTTCGGCACCCGTAATACGAGCGAAAAGAGAGTTCGGTTTTATGGAAATTTCGTGGACAGGCTCGGACTTTTTCTCCATCTGTTTGTGCTGGAGCGCGCCGGGAACTTGCGTGGGAATGTCGACGATTAATGTGCCGCCGAGCGCGACATTTATCATCTGGTGCCCCCGACAGATGCCGAGCAACGGTTTGCGTTGGGCGAAAACTTCTTCGACCAATATTTGCTCCCAGGCATCCCGTTCGGGCTCGATCCCGCCAACTGTTTTGGCGAGCTCAGGTGGAAGGTCCTTAGAGTAGCGATTAGGTTCGATGTCGTCGCCACCGGTCAGCATCACGCCATCGCTGCGGCGAACGAACTCCGAAATGACCGCGCGCGAAGTCGTCGACGGAAGAATCTGCGGCAACCCGCCACTGGCCAGGACAGCTTCCGTGTAACGATTGGACAGGTTGATCGAAGCATCGGCGAACTCGGCGCCTTTGCGTTCGGTGCTGGGTGAAACCAAAATGGTGGGACGATTGTTCATTCAATATTGATGCCGGGAAACCGCTCCGCAATTATTTTGCGAATGCGGCCTTCTTCTTCCGGACGTAACAGCATACGCGCGATTCGGCGTTTCACCGAATCGAGCAATTCGAGCCAGTCTTCCAGGGGCGGGTTCTCCACTTCCTGCCATTGATCGAAACGTTTGGCGCGCCGATAGAAAACCCATTCCTTGCCGACGTGCTGCGCGTAACATTGCAAGGTTTCGCCATCTTCGGTTTCACGTTTCCAACTGATTTCAGCTTTGGCCATGCAATTAATCCGCTACTTCGGGCATGTCCACGGTTGCGACGGCCATGGCGGCGATGCCTTCTTCGCGTCCGATGAAACCGAGCTTTTCGTTCGTGGTCGCTTTGATGCCAATGCGTTTCACACTGATTCCTAACGCGTCGGCGATTTGGACTTTCATCGCATGAACGTGCGGCATGATTTTCGGCGCTTCGGCCAGAACGGTCGCGTCCACATTAACGATTCTGCCGTTGCGAAACTTAACCTGACGGGCCGCTTCCTGCAAAAATACTTTGCTGGCCGCACCGCGCCAATGCGGGTCGGTGTTGGGAAAAAATTTGCCAATATCAGCCTCGCCGACGGCACCAAGGACGGCATCGCAAATCGCGTGCATCAAGGCATCGGCATCGGAATGGCCGTCGAGGCCTTTGCTGTGGGGAATTTCCACACCGCCGAGGAGGAGCTTACGGCCGGTGACGAGCGGATGAATGTCATAACCAATACCAACGTGAACCATAGCAGGCAGTATAACCGCGCATTGCGTAGCGCTGTCAAATTGCTACTTTGTTTCCATGCCAGAGCAGCCGCTCCACGTTCTCGCCGTCATCGGCAGTTTGCACAAAGATTCAGTCACGCGCGTCGTCATCAATGCCATGGCCGACCAACTGCGCAATCGCGGCTGCACCGTCGACGTGTTGGATTTCGAACAGCACCCGTTGCCGCTCTACAATCCGGATACGTCTTACACCCTGCCGGAATTTCCAGGGCTAAAAAAGCGTGTCGACTCGGCCGATGTTTACGTTCTCGGCACGCCCGATTATCACGGGTGCATTAGC
>JAICXV010000108.1 GCA_025934545.1 Verrucomicrobiia bacterium | reverse complement strand
CTGCGGCAGGTTGCGCCGGAAATTTTCAAAGGCCATCTGGCTCGACGCGCTCCGGAAAATATTATGGCAGATGCGCGTTTTGATGCTGGTCATCAACTCTTCGAAAATCTTGAACGCTTCCGCCTTGTATTCCACCAGCGGATCGCGCTGGCCGTAAGCGCGCAAGCCGATGCTGCCGCGCAAACTGTCCATGCTATAAAGATGTTCCTGCCAGAGTTCGTCGATGGAATTGAGAATCGTGTAACGCTCGAGCGATTTCAGGTGCTCGGGATTTTCGAAACTGATCTTCAGTTCGTAAGCGTCCCGAACTTGTTTGATGATGAACCGGCAAACGGCAAATTGCGCGGCGCTGAGCCCGTCAAAGGCCGAACCAACTACCGGCAATTCCGTGCCCGATTCCGCGGCCTTGCGCAAATCCTCTTCCATGATCGGCAACGGAAAATTCAGCGTCACCCAATCATTGAGCGCGCGATTGTTCCACGTCGCCGGTGCCTCGGCCGTCGTCATCGTCGACACGCGTTCGATCACCACTTCTTCCATGATGTCCATCAAGCGATCGCGGACGTCTTCGGCGTGGATGACTTCGTTGCGGAAGCCGTAGATGACTTCGCGCTGTTTGTTCATCACGTCGTCGTATTCGAGCGTGCGTTTGCGGATTTGGAAATTGTGTTGCTCGACGCGTTTCTGCGCCTGCTCGATGCTGCGATTCAACAGGCCCGCCTCCAGTTCCTGTCCTTCCTCAAGGCCCATGCGCTCCATGTATTTCACGATTCGGTCCGAGCCGAACAACCGCATGAGATCGTCTTCGAGGCTGATGAAAAAGTGGGATGACCCGGGGTCACCCTGGCGCGCGCAACGTCCGCGCAACTGCCGATCGATGCGGCGTGATTCGTGGCGTTCGGTGCCGATGACATGCAAACCGCCCAACTCCTGCACGCCCGCGCCGAGTTTGATGTCCGTTCCGCGACCGGCCATGTTTGTGGCGATGGTGACGCCGCCGCGTTGTCCCGCGCGCGAGACAATTTCCGCTTCCTGTTGGTGAAACTTCGCGTTGAGAACGGAATGGATGATTCCAATTTTCTTCAACATTCGCGAAACCTGTTCGCTCGTTTCGACCGAAACAGTGCCGACCAGAATCGGTCGGCCGGCGTTGTGAATTTCGGTGATCTCTTTGAGCACCGCGTTGAATTTCTCGCGCTTCGTTTTGTAAACGGAATCGTTCTTATCTTTGCGCGCCACCGGACGGTTCGTCGGGATGACGAGCACGCCCAGTTTATAAATATCAAAAAATTCGCCCGCTTCAGTTTCCGCGGTGCCGGTCATACCAGCGAGCTTGAGATAAAGCCGGAAATAATTTTGGATCGTGATCGTCGCGAGCGTTTGCGTTTCGCGCTCGACCTGCACGCCTTCCTTCGCTTCCACCGCCTGGTGCAATCCATCGCTCCAACGTCGGCCATACATTGGACGGCCGGTGTGTTCGTCGACGATAACGACCTTGCCATCTTCAATGACGTAATGGACATCGATTTGATACAGGCAATAAGCCTTGAGCAATTGCGAAATCGTATGGATCTGCATCGCTTTCTGCTCGAAATCAGCCTGGGCCACGGATTTCAATGCCATTCGCTTGCGCGCGTCGGCGTCGGGCATCGTATCGATTTCGTGAAACTTCGTCGTCAGATCGGGCATGACGAACGCATCCGGATCCTTTGGGCGCAGATAGGCGCGGCCTTTTTCGGTCAGGTCGGCGTCGTGACTCTTTTCGTCCATCGCGAAATAGAGCTCTTCCTTCTCGGCGTAAAGTTCCTTCTTGCTTTGGTCGGCGTGGAGTTCCAGCTCGGCCTTATTCATCAAAGTCAGGTTCTCCGGCTCTTCGAGAATCTTGGCTAAATTTTCCGAACGCGGATTGCCCAGCTTCACGCGATACAGCAGCAAACCGATTTGCTTTTGCAGCATGACCGGACTGTCCGGCGAATTGGAACCGTCGGCCGGACGAAGCTTTTTAATCAATTTTTCCGCCTCATCGAGAAAGCCCTGGCAAAGTCGCATTTGGGCGCGAACCAGGTTTTCAACCATCGGCTTGAACGGCTCGTATTCATTCTCCGCCGTGACAACGGACGGACCGCTGATGATCAGCGGCGTGCGCGCTTCGTCGATCAGGATCGAGTCCACTTCGTCAACGATCGCGAAATAATGGCCGCGTTGGACCTGAAGTTCCTTGCGACTGGCCATGCCGTTGTCGCGCAGGTAATCGAAACCGAACTCGGCATTCGTCCCGTAAGTAATATCGCAGTTATATTGTTCGCGGCGATAATCGGGATCTTGATCGTGCAAAATGCAACCGACCGTCAGCCCGAGAAATTTATAGACCGCACCCATCCATTCGGAGTCACGCGCGGCGAGATAATCATTAACCGTGACGACGTGCACGCCGCGCCCGGTCAGCGCATTGAGATAAACGGGCAACGTCGCGACGAGCGTCTTGCCTTCGCCGGTCGCCATTTCCGCAATCTTGCCATTGTGCAACGCCATTCCGCCGACGAGCTGCACATCGAAAGGCACCATTTCCCATTTGAGCGGATGTTCGCGCACCATGATTTCCGAACCGCAAAGACGGCGGCACGCGTTCTTCACCACCGCATATGCCTCGGGCAAAATTTCCGTTAAGCGTCGCGCGAGTTGTGCGTTGTCTTTGATTTGAACAAGCTCGGCCTTCCACGCGGCCGTTTTCTGGCGGAGAACATCCTCGGGCTGCGACTGCAACGATTGCTCGATCTCATTGATCTTGGCAACGATAGGGCGCATCCGTTTGACTTCGCGGTCGTTTCGCGACCCGACGATTTTTTTAACTATAAATCCGATCATATCAATCCGCAGCCACCGACGTAGCGCAGCTTGTGAGCTGCCATTTCGCAGGTTTCCAACCTGCGTTCCTACCGGCCACTAAAGCCACTTGGGCGTCTGTGGACGGTATGGGAATATACGCCTAGCGTCAACTCAGGGGAAGAAAGGAGGCAAGAGGAGGCCGCGTTTTGCTGTCCTACTGACGAACGCGTGCAATCGCTTCCTCTAATGGTATGGCAGGCACTCTGCCGGTCCAAACCTTCAGCTTGCCACGCTTCGCCACCTTTCCCGGATTGGGTTCGACCTCCAACACGATTCGACCTGGCGTAGCCGAAATGCGAAGCTTTTGCCGTCGAGGAATACCGGCCGCCTTTCGCAACTCGTTTGACAAAACGATGCGATTGGAAGAGTCGAGCTGTAGAACCGATTTCATGTCATAAGCATGGTAGCAAAATTAAACGCCAACAAACGGCAAATCTTCGACGGTCGATCGAATCGAGCGCGGCCGAAACTTGTCAATTGAAGCGGTGTTGAATTTTGACGGGGCGATGGGCGAGCGTCAGCGCGGTGCTGACGCGGGATCGCTCGTCGGCCCACGCGGAGACAAGGAGGCAATTCCGTGGACACACTGCATTAATCATAACCCGTCCCTTGTCGCGTCCACGCCGCATTCGCAAAGGAGACTCGTATGCAAATCACAAACAGAAACCTCGCTGGATTCACACTCGTCGAAATCATGATCGTCGTCGCCATCATTGGAATGTTGGCGGCGATCGCGATTCCGAATTTCGTCACGTCGCGCAAGAACGCCCAGGCCACGGCGTGCATTAACAACATTAGAATCATTCAAGGCGCCAAGGATATGTGGGCCATTGAATCGAAAAAGGGCTCAACCGATACGCCGACGGAAGCGGAATTGCAGCCTTACATCGGACACGGCGCGACAGGAAAATTGCCCACGTGCCCGAATGATTCTGCCAATTCATTTGCGACGAGCTACACGGTCAATGAGATCGATGCGATGGTGACCTGCAACATCGGCGGCGCGAACGCGACGTATCCGCATAAGCTGGAGTGACGGTCTGCAACGGAGCGCGGAGTTTACTCCGCTTCAGCTTCGGACTCAGGCTGTGCTTTCGAATTGAAGCAGACTGAAGTCCGCGCTCCGAAAATTAGGCGCTCGTGTAACTGATTGCGCCGAATTAGAGTTCGCGCGTGGCAAGTGTCAGCATCGACAAAGTTTCGAAAAGTTTTCGCGGCAAAGGCGGCGAAACGGTTCAAGCCGTGCGCGAACTGAATCTCGCCGTTGCCGATCGCGAATTTCTCGTCGTCGTCGGCCCATCGGGTTGTGGCAAAACAACGATGCTGCGATTGATCGCCGGTTTGGAAACGCCGGATGCCGGCAACGTGTCGCTCGATGGAAATGTCCTGAACGGCACGCCAGCGAAAGACCGCGATGTCGCGATGGTGTTTCAATCGTCGGCGTTGTTTCCGCATTTGACGGTCGCGGAAAATATTGGGTTTGGATTGATGCTGCGGAAATTTCCAAAAACGGAAATCGCACAGCGGGTCGGTGAAGCAGCAGAACTGCTCGGCTTGACCGCTTTGTTGCAGCGCAAGCCCGAGACGTTGTCCGGTGGCGAAGCACAACGCGTCGCGCTGGGGCGCGCGATGGTGCGCAAGCCGAAAGTGTTTTTGTTCGACGAACCGCTCTCGAATCTGGACGCGCCGATGCGCGCGCAATTGCGCAAGGAAATCAAAAAATTGCGCGAGCGCGCCAACGCAACGTTTCTTTACGTCACGCACGACCAGGCGGAAGCCGGCACATTGGCCGACCGGCTGGCGGTCATGCGCCATGGACGGATTGAACAAATCGGCACTGTGCAGCAAATTCGGGAACGGCCGGCGAATGATTTCGTCCGCGAGTTTATGAATGCCGTTGATTGATATGGACGCTCTCGCATTGCACGAATTTCACGATGGCTTGCGCGGTCGCTTCACCGAAGTGAACGGCAAGGAAGTCGTCGCGGATTACGGCGACGCGCTGGCTGAGCATCGCGCCATGCGCGAATCGGTCGCTATAATCGATTTGAGTTTTCGCAGTCGCTTGTGCGCGTTAGGCGCGGACCGTCAAAAATTCATCAACGGGCAGGTCACCAACAACGTGCAAGCTTTGAAAACTGGCGAAGGTTGTTACGCCGCTCTGGTCACAAACAAGGGCAAGATTCAAACCGACCTGAATGTTTACTGCCTCGCGAATGAAATTCTTTTGGACTTCGAGCCTGCGCTGTCAGACGCCGTAAAGGATCGTCTGGAGAAATATGTCATCGCCGAAGACGTGCAGATGGTCGACGTCGCGCCGCATTACGGATTGCTCAGCATCCAAGGTCCGCACGCGACCAAGGCGATTGAAAGTTTGCAGCTTGGCCTCACCATTCCGACGAAGCCGTTTTCGCTGACGTCGGTTCAGGACCAAAATCTCGGCGAAGTTTATTTGATGAACCAGCCGCGCATTGGAACGATTGGATTCGATTTATTCGTGCCATCAGGCGCGATTGCCGCGGTCGCCGACAAAGCGATTGCCGCCGCGAAAGAGCTTGGTGGTCGCGCGTGCGGTTGGAATGCGCTCGAGATTGCGCGGATCGAAGCCGGCATTCCGCGTTTCGGCGTTGACATGGATGAAACAAATCTGGCGCCGGAAGCAATTGAAAGCCGTGCGATCAGTTACAGCAAAGGTTGCTACATCGGCCAGGAAGTCATCGCGCGCATCCGCACTTACGGTCAGGTCGCGAAATCGTTGCGTGGTCTGCGCTTTGCCGACGATTTAAAAAGTTTTCCAGTCAAAGGCGACAAACTTTTTAAGGGCGACAAAGAGGTTGGCTACATCACCAGCGCAATCTATTCACCAGCCGTCAACGCCAATATCGCGCTCGGCTATGTCCGCAAGGAAGCGAACAAGATCGGCGAACAACTGAGTCTGCAAATGTCTGAGCACGCCTCTTCGGCTCAAATCGTCGAACTGCCATTTGTGAAAACCTGAGGTTTGCTGCTGGTAACGCAGACTGGCAGTCTGCTGTATCGCCGACTGTCAATCGGCAAGCGCAAACCTTTACCATTCCTTTACAAAATTTTTTGTAACCGAAACCAAACCTTAACATTGGGGGCGTCTATTCAATCAGAACGTTATGTTCTTCTGCGCTCCAACCGGCGTTTATACTGCATCGCGTCGATGCGGACGGCGGGCGCCGAGAAAAACAACAGAGAAGTCATACCATGAAAGTACAAAGCATATTCATCGCGTTGGCACTCGGCGCATCGACGTGCCTGCTCCAAGCTCAACCTGATAATCAACCGCCCGGTGAAGGCGGACAACGTCCCGGTCGCAGACAAGGCGGCGGTCCCGGCGGTCCTGGTGGCGGTCCACATGGCGACGGCCAATTCCACGCCGTTCCGCCCTTCGTCGCCGACCAACTCAACCTGACGGGCGACCAGAAAAAACAACTCGAAGCCCTGGACAAAGAAGTCAAAGCCAAGCTCGATAAGATTCTCACTGACGAGCAAAAGACGAAGCTGAAAGACATGCGCTCGCAATTCCGTGGTCGCGGTCTCGGTGGTCCTGGGGGGGGTCAAGGTCGGCCTCCCGGTGGCCAGCAACGTCCGCCTTCCGACGATAAGTAATCGCAACCGGGCAGCGCTAAATCGCACTGCTCGTTATCTTGTGGCGCGGCGCAAAGCTTCTTTGACGCCGCGCCAATCATTTTCCTCTGCGGCGTTTCGGAGCAGTGGCACGAAACCGAACTTGTTATACAAATTGATTGCCGGAATTCGGCCTGTCGAAGTTCGCAAGCAGGCGCGTTGATGCCCAAGTTCTCGCAACCGGGCACAAACTATCGACATGAGCGGTTTGGCCAGACCGCGACCCTGATATTCCTGAAGAATCGCCACCCAGTGGATGCGCCCGTAAAGTTTGCCATCGAAATTTTCGTCCAACCACGCCGTCGCGGTTCCGATTGGTTTTGCGGAATGATCGAGCAGGAAGACCATTCGTTGCGGAAGCGCGCCGAGGTCCATCCCGTATCCGCGGTCGAACAGTTCCTTCGGAAAAGGGCGCGGGTCGTTTTCGCAGCGTTCTTGAATGTCTTCCCAAACCGCCCGATCGCCCTCTTGATACCACCGAATCGAATAAGGTTCGGGCAAAGAAAACGACGGGACGTTGTCGAGGGTCTCTCGAATCATCCAAATCGGTTTGCCGTGCGGGTCGTTCACATTAAGAAAAGGCCCTGAATTCGGCCAAAAAACACTTGTCGCACATCCCCGCAGAGATTACGTTTGCCGCCCATGAAAGT
>JAICXV010000442.1 GCA_025934545.1 Verrucomicrobiia bacterium | reverse complement strand
ATATTTTGCGGCACCGCGTCAATGCCATCAACGAGGCGTTCAGCCAGGCGATCTCAGAGTTTAATTATCAAAACAAGTATCGCGGCGTTTTTCCGATCAAGGTGAATCAGTTGCGCGAGGTGGTGGAAGAAATTCTCGATGCCGGGAAGCCATTTAATTTTGGGCTGGAAGTCGGGAGCAAACCGGAATTGCTGGCAGCGCTGGCGCTGCAGAATCAGGCAAACAGCCTCATTATTTGCAACGGATATAAAGACCCGACGTTTATTCGCATGGCCTTAATGGGAATTAAGCTTGGGAAGAGAGTCATTTTGGTCGTCGAGAAGTTGGAGGAGTTGAAGCAGATTATCACGGTTTCCAAGCAGTTTGGCGTGGAGCCGTGTGTTGGTTTTCGAGCGCGTTTGATGAGCAAGGGCGCCGGGAAATGGGCGGAGAGCGGCGGCGAGAATGCGAAGTTTGGTTTGAACACGGCGGAGTTGCTCGCGGCGACAGAGATCCTCAAAGCGGAAAAGCTGGAGCATTGTTTTAAGCTGTTACATTTCCACATCGGCTCGCAGGTTCCGGATATTTTAACAATTAAGAAGGCGGTGCAGGAAGCGGCGCGGTTTTACGCGAAGTTTTATAAGATGGGGTTTGCGATTGAAACGGTGGACGTCGGTGGCGGACTGGGCGTGGATTACGACGGAAGCCGGTCGAATTTTGATAGTTCAGTGAATTATTCGCTGCAGGAGTATGCGAACGACGTCGTGTTTTATATCGGCGAAGTTTGCACGCAGGAGAAGGTGCCGCATCCGCAGATTGTCAGCGAAAGCGGACGGGCGATTGTGGCGCATCATAGCGTGTTAATCGTGGAAGTGATTGGCGCGATTGAGAAAACCAATGCGGGCGCGAATTTTACTTATGGCGACAACGAGCATCCGATTGTTCGCGACCTGCTCGATATTCGCAAGAACCTGGGCAAGCTGAATAAGCTGGAAGCGTATCATGACGGTTCGGATCGCAAGGAAGAGGCGCACCAGATGTTCACGCTCGGGCTGCTGGATCTGCCGGACAAGGCGAAGATTGAATCGCTCTATTGGGAGATCGGTAACGAGGTGGTGCAGAGTTTTCGCGGCAGCGGCTATGTTCCCGAGGAAATCAAGAAGCTCGAAGACAGTCTGGGCGATCAGTTTGTTTGTAATTTTTCTGTGTTCCAATCGTTGCTGGATCATTGGGCGCTCGGACAATTGTTTCCGATCATGCCGATCAGCCGGTTGAATGAGACGCCGACCCGCGAGTGCACTTTAGTGGACATCACGTGTGATTCGGACGGACAGGTGAAAAAGTTTATCGATCTGCGCGACGTGCGCGATACGTTGCCGCTGCACCAATTGCGCACGAACGGCAATGGCATGCAGGAGCCTTATTTTGTGGGCTTCTTTTTGATGGGCGCGTATCAGGATATCATGGGTGATCTGCATAATTTGTTCGGGCGCGTCAATGAGGTGCACGTGTTTTTGGATCCGGATGAACCGGCCGGTTATTACATCGAGGAAATTATCGAAGGCACCACGATTGTGCAGGCGTTGACGTCGGTGCAATACGACGAAAATGAATTGAAACGCCAGATGAAATCGCAGGTGGACGAGGCGATTAAGTCGGACCGGCTGAAGCCGTCGGAGGGGATGAGGTTGCTCGACGATTATGAACGGTCGTTGAAGGATTACACTTATCTGGGTTCGTAGTTCGGAACGCGGACTAAAGTCCGCTTCAGAGCTGTTAGCGAATAACTATTTGGAGCTGCTTGATTTTCATGCACGAAGCGGACTGAAGTCCGCGCTCCGCTCGGTGTTTGAATTCCTGGCTACAAAATCTTCTCGCGAAATTTTGTTCTTATGACAAGTTTACCTCGCAGTTCGCCCTATGGATTTTAGTGAAATGTCGCCCGATAAGCCGAGCGCCGAGCCCGGCCGCTTTGGGCGTTTTTATTTGCAGGAGCTAATCAACAGCGGAGGCATGGCCGACATCTGGGTGGCGACGGATCAGAACGGCAAGCACTACGCCCTGCGCCGGTTGCACAAGGATTTGCGGTTCAGCTTAACAGCGCGGAAACGTTTTAATCGTGGATGTGAGATTCTTTCCAAGATTCAAGGACACGAATTCATTATTGGATACGTGGAACACGGCGCGATCGAACTGACGCCTTATTTACTGATGGAATATGTCGAGGCGTCGAATTTGAAAATTTTGATGGGCAGGGAGGACCCGCTTCTCGCGGAAAACCTCGCGCAGATCATTATCGACTCAGCGGTGGCACTCGAACACATGCACGAAAGCGGTTACATGCATTTGGATTTTAAACCGGAAAATATTCTGGTGACACGCAGCGGCGGCGTTCGGCTGGTTGATTTTGATTTGGCGCAACCGAAGCCGGAGAAGCCGATCACGATGTCGAAAATGCCGGGCACACCATCTTACATGGCGCCGGAGCAATTGCAGAAGGAACAGTTTGATGCGCGCGCGGATATTTTTTCGTTTGGCGTGATGGCGTATGAATTGTTGACGGGAAGGAAACCTTTCCCGGGCGAAACAACGGAGGAGATTTTGCGCGCGGAATTGACGGGGCCACCGGCGAATTTGCGGGAGTACAATGCGGACATTCCGCCGGCGCTGGAGCAAATCGTGTTGAAATGTTTGAAACGTGAGCCGGCTCAGCGATACCCTTATATGAGCGTCGTGGTGCGCGATTTGCAGACTGCGCTATATATTTGAGTCGATTGCGGCGTTGCGGACGCGAAAAAGTGTCAACAATAAATGTTGCAATCTGAACCAGGAAAGTACAGATACAAGGCATGGCTACTACAAAAAGAAAACCAAGTGCAGCTTTCATGAAGCCGGTGCAACCGGATGACGCGTTGTCGAAAGTCGTCGGCAGCTCGCCCCTCCCCCGCACCGAACTGACCAAAAAACTGTGGGACTACATTCGCAAGAATGGTCTGCAGGACAAAACCAAGAGGACCCAGATCAATGCAGATGAAAATCTGAAAGCGGTCTTCAATGGCAAGAAGTCGGTCAGCATGTTCGAAATGACCAAGCTCGTCTCCGGTCACGTCAAATAACTGCGCTTGCATCCCGCTTCGGCGGGACAACGAGCTGCGCAAGCGGCTCAAAATTCGGGGAACCACGGATTTCGCGGACAGCACGGATTGAAAGATCTGTGAGGTTCGTGTAATCCGTGGTTTCTTTTTTGTTACGGGTCGAAAGAAGGTCTGTAACGGCCCTTGTAACGGGCAAAAAAACTAAACGCTTCAACGTTTACAAGGGTTGTAACGATGTTACGGGTCAAAACCCCTGGAAGGATGGGTGTGGTAACTGACCGGATCAGTACGCAAAAAAACGGGATCCGGCTGTTGAGCTACACCGGACCCCGCCCAAACCGCACACGCGGCTTGGTGAGACACGCAGTTCTGAAATAAGCTACAAACGTGCCAAGGCCAAGACCTTCGAAAAAGCCCAGTAAATCGGCATTTCCGTGTATCTCTTTTGAGAAAACTGTCTCATTTGCGCCGCTTTTTTGGACAGAATCTAACCCCGCCCAAAGCGGCTTTTTTCTGTTTCCCGTGCGGAGGCGATGGGCTATAGTGGCCTGCCGCGGAGAGGTGGCTGAGT
>JAICXV010000527.1 GCA_025934545.1 Verrucomicrobiia bacterium | reverse complement strand
GGGCCAGCGCGGATAAGCGTTCCGCAAATTGCGGCGCGGTAATTCCTTTTACAGAAATGCGAACAGCGCCACCCAATTCGGAGCGGCGTTTCAATTCTTCAGGCGTGCCTGCGGCCACGATTTGTCCGCGATCAATGATAATCGCGCGCGAACAGACCGCTTCTACTTCTTCCAAAATGTGGGTCGAAAAAATGATCGCTTTGTTTTCACCCATCCGGCGAATCAAGGTGCGAATCTCGTGCTTCTGGTTCGGATCCAGGCCGTCAGTCGGTTCATCCATCACCAACACCGGCGGATCGTGAACAATCGACTGCGCCAGACAAGTGCGGTGGCGGTACCCTTTTGAAAGCGTGTCCACACTTTGATAAAGGACCGGTTCAAGAAAACAAAGTTCCACCGCGCGATTAACCGCTTTCTTCAACGCATCGCCGCGCATGCCGCTCAGCTCCGCGCAAAAAGTCAGAAAACTCTTCACCGTCATGTCCACGTAAACCGGCGCGGCTTCGGGCAAATAACCGAGCTGGCGTTTGACGCCAATTGGATCCTCGACCACATCATGGCCGCCGACGGACACTTTGCCATCGGTCGGCGGAATGAAGCCGGTAATCATGCGCATCGTGGTGGATTTTCCCGCGCCGTTCGGCCCGAGAAATCCCAGCACTTCGCCTCGTTCCACGGTGAACGAAACATTGTTTACGGCAACTTTCGGACCGAAAGCTTTAGTGAGGTTTTCAACTTTGATCATAGCAGTAGTGAGTTTTGTGTAAGAGCGGAGCGAGCGCGAAACGTGAAACTTACGGGCAGAGGGCCGTCTGTTTCACTTCACTCTCACTCGACTCTTTAAGGATCGTCGCGACCGGGAAGGCCGTGACCGAGGCGACCGCCGCCGAGGCGCGGATCCTCGTCGCTCACGATTTCGCGGACTTCTAAATCCCAAATGACCGTGCTGTCAGGGCCGACCTTCAAAGCCGGTTCTCCCTCGCGCCCGAATGTATATTCCGGCGGCGAATAAACCTGCCAATGGTCGCCAACCTTCATGCGCTTGAGCGCTTCCGTCCAGGCCGGCCATCCACCGGTGAGGCCTTTGGGAAAACGATTGTGGTGATCGAATTCGCGGCCATCAAGGAACGAGCCCTTATATTTGATGAACAAAATATGCTTCGGAGGCATCGTGATCGTGGCGGGCCCCGTGCCTTCTTTGATGACTCGATAGAGCAAATTATTGGTTACGACGTGCACGCCGGGTTCCTTGGCTTTCGCCGCCAGAAATGCCTTGCCTTCCTCGCGGTTTTTTTCGCCTTTGACGTAAAGTGCATAATCGCGGCCTGAATCAAGCAATGGTTGCAGTTCCGACTCTTTCAATTTCAACGGACGTCCTTCGGTGGCGTCTTTCAGCGCTTGCACAACGATCTTCGTATCGCAATCCGGCGCGTTATCTTTCAATTGATTTCCCCAGCGCATTCCCATCGCGTAGGCAAACATGCGCTTTTCGGCCGCCGTCGCATTTGTCCCGCGGGCGCGCATCGCGTTGATCGTGTTCATCGAGTCGGTGAACGGGATTTCGGTCTTTTTATTTTCAAACATGTCCTGCAAACCCTTGCAGAACGCGTCGACATCAACGTCTGACTTGGCCTTTTGGCGCTGCAGGCCCAGATTCATGCCGATGGCGTAACTGACCTTGTCTTGATCGGGCTTCGACGGCACGGTCACCGGCAAAACAGGCGTGCTGCCATCCGTGCCGCGATCGGCAAGGGCCGAGGTTAAAATGGCGCTCGAG
The DNA here is from genome assembly GCA_025934545.1 of Verrucomicrobiia bacterium. Taxonomy (GTDB): domain Bacteria; phylum Verrucomicrobiota; class Verrucomicrobiia; order Limisphaerales; family Palsa-1400; genus JAICXV01. The sequence goes on along the minus strand of JAICXV010000527.1, from coordinate 1,358 downwards.
AAAACAAATGCTAATGCAAAAACTCTTTTCATGGGGACCGCTGATGTTCTGTTAGTTTATCAATTCGACCGTTCAAAGCGATATTTTTCTCAAAAAAAACCCGCGCGAATTTTTCCAAACTCGCGCGGGTTATGAATCCTGCGCTTGTCCTAACGCTTTATATTAGGGCAATCGCGTTAAACTTTTCTCTTACACACCTTGCCAGGAGGTCAGCTCAGACAACGTGCCGTTGTAGGCATCGAAGTCGCAGTTGCCAGAGACGCCACCGATCGAGCCAGTGGAACTGACTTGCCAGTACGTCCAGGTGTTATTGTTGCAAGACGTGGAACCCCAGCGGCAGTCGCCGCAGCAGGTGGTCCATGGGTTGCCAGTGTAGAGGCTCTCGCCATTATAATCGGCGATCCAGGCGCCCAAGTCGGCGATGCCGGTGTTCAAAAACGAGGCATTACAGGCGCTGACATAGATGATAGGACGCAGTGTCAAAGACGTATGACCCTTCAGGTCTGTAGCCCAGTCATTGTACCAGGTGGTGTAGGTGCCTTCGGAGCAACCAATGCCGGTGAATTCTTCGCAATCAACCATCGGCATGATCGACTTGCCGTCGTTGGCGATAGTTCCGCCAGCGACAGACCAGAAGTGACTGGCCTGCAGGCTCGGGCAGCCTTCAGCAGGATAAGCGAAGTGATAAGCGCCCATTTGCATGCCAGCGCCTTTTCCACGGCTCATGTTGCCGGAGAAATCGGAGTCGTTGGAAGCGGTGCCTTCAGTGGCGCGGGCGAACGCGAAATCAGCGCCGTTGCCCTTAACGCTGGACCAGGTGATAAAACCTTGGAAGCTCGACACGTCGATACCGAACAGACTGTGGGTGGTGTTATTCGCACGAACGGACGTGGCACCGAGTAAGGCCACGGCGGCAACAATGCCAAGTGATGTTTGGATAATAGAACTGCGTTTCATTTGATACGGACTTTCGATCTTGCAGGAGGTTTTATTTTTTACACGGCCTTCAAATCGCTCCTGCAAGCGAAAAGAAACACGCGCTCTGAACTCGGTGTTGGGACAGCCTCAGTGTCTTATATTTGACGCCCAAAGCACAATCAGGCAAACCCTGATTCGCCTTGTAGTTGTATAAGCTACACGCCGTCTGCTGCTTTTGTTGACACTTGGGAAAAGTGCTTATCTCGTGTTAGCTTACGGCGGCGTTGTGAAAAAATACTGGCATGTCATAAAAATCGGCGTCGCGAATACGCTCGTCTACCGCTTCAATTTTTTCTTTCGCACCGCCTTTAGTTTTATCCCGTTGCTCGGCACGATTTATTTGTGGCGGACTGTTTTTCACGGCCAGGGCGGCGATGTCG